>NZ_JBSWTF010000002.1:0-5000 GCF_056158405.1 Photobacterium sp. AWH4_225
CGGAATTACTGGGCGTAAAGCGCATGCAGGCGGCTTGTTAAGCCAGATGTGAAAGCCCGGGGCTCAACCTCGGAATAGCATTTGGAACTGGCAGGCTAGAGTCTTGTAGAGGGGGGTAGAATTTCAGGTGTAGCGGTGAAATGCGTAGAGATCTGAAGGAATACCGGTGGCGAAGGCGGCCCCCTGGACAAAGACTGACGCTCAGATGCGAAAGCGTGGGGAGCAAACAGGATTAGATACCCTGGTAGTCCACGCCGTAAACGATGTCTACTTGGAGGTTGGTGTCTTGAACACTGGCTTTCGGAGCTAACGCGTTAAGTAGACCGCCTGGGGAGTACGGTCGCAAGATTAAAACTCAAATGAATTGACGGGGGCCCGCACAAGCGGTGGAGCATGTGGTTTAATTCGATGCAACGCGAAGAACCTTACCTACTCTTGACATCCAGAGAACTTTCCAGAGATGGATTGGTGCCTTCGGGAACTCTGAGACAGGTGCTGCATGGCTGTCGTCAGCTCGTGTTGTGAAATGTTGGGTTAAGTCCCGCAACGAGCGCAACCCCTATCCTTGTTTGCCAGCGCGTCATGGCGGGAACTCCAGGGAGACTGCCGGTGATAAACCGGAGGAAGGTGGGGACGACGTCAAGTCATCATGGCCCTTACGAGTAGGGCTACACACGTGCTACAATGGCGTATACAGAGGGCGGCCAACTCGCGAGAGTGAGCGAATCCCAGAAAGTACGTCGTAGTCCGGATTGGAGTCTGCAACTCGACTCCATGAAGTCGGAATCGCTAGTAATCGTGGATCAGAATGCCACGGTGAATACGTTCCCGGGCCTTGTACACACCGCCCGTCACACCATGGGAGTGGGCTGCACCAGAAGTAGATAGCTTAACCTTCGGGAGGGCGTTTACCACGGTGTGGTTCATGACTGGGGTGAAGTCGTAACAAGGTAGCCCTAGGGGAACCTGGGGCTGGATCACCTCCTTAACGATATGACTGCGTTTTATGCAGTGTCCACACAGATTGCTTGGTTAATAGTAAAAGAACGTGAAAGACTTGGGTCTGTAGCTCAGGTGGTTAGAGCGCACCCCTGATAAGGGTGAGGTCGGTGGTTCAAGTCCACTCAGACCCACCACTTTCTCTCCCAGAGGAAGTGAGTGTGAAGTCTTTCAAATCGTTGGGGCTATAGCTCAGCTGGGAGAGCGCCTGCCTTGCACGCAGGAGGTCAGCAGTTCGATCCTGCTTAGCTCCACCACTCTTTAAACGCATTCTGACGAGTGTCTTTAAAAAGTGGTTATCTAACGATAAACACATGCTCTTTAACAATCTGGAAAGCTGACTAGTAAATTGAATTCATTGAATTCAATACTAATAGTTCTATCGAAAGATAGAACGAGTTCTCAAGCAACACACATTCAAGTGTCTTGTGTAAGAGTCCGGCGAAACACAGTTCATCAATACTCAGATGGACAACCTTGGTTGTTGAGCCATACGAAAGACCTCTTGGGGTTGTATGGTTAAGTGACTAAGCGTACACGGTGGATGCCTGGGCAGTCAGAGGCGATGAAGGACGTGCTAACCTGCGATAAGCCAAGAGAAGATGGTAAGAATCACGATACTCTTGGATTTCCGAATGGGGAAACCCAGCTGCATAAGCAGTTATCAATGCGTGAATACATAGCGTATTGAGGCGAACCGGGGGAACTGAAACATCTAAGTACCCCGAGGAAGAGAAATCAACCGAGATTCCGGCAGTAGCGGCGAGCGAACCCGGATTAGCCCTTAAGCTAGTTTTGCGACAGGTGAATGTGCTGGAAAGCACAGCGATACAGGGTGATAGCCCCGTAACCGGTAGCGCATTGCGAGTGAAATCGAGTAGGACGGGACACGTGATATCCTGTCTGAACATGGGGGGACCATCCTCCAAGGCTAAATACTCCTGACTGACCGATAGTGAACCAGTACCGTGAGGGAAAGGCGAAAAGAACCCCTGTGAGGGGAGTGAAATAGAACCTGAAACCGTGTACGTACAAGCAGTAGGAGCCCTTCGGGGTGACTGCGTACCTTTTGTATAATGGGTCAGCGACTTAATTTTAGTAGCAAGGTTAACCGATTAGGGGAGCCGTAGGGAAACCGAGTCTTAACTGGGCGTTCAGTTGCTAGGATTAGACCCGAAACCAGGTGATCTAGCCATGGGCAGGTTGAAGGTGAGGTAACACTTACTGGAGGACCGAACCGACTAATGTTGAAAAATTAGCGGATGACTTGTGGCTAGGGGTGAAAGGCCAATCAAACCTGGAGATAGCTGGTTCTCCCCGAAAGCTATTTAGGTAGCGCCTCGGACGAATACTACTGGGGGTAGAGCACTGTTAAGGCTAGGGGGTCATCCCGACTTACCAACCCTTTGCAAACTCCGAATACCAGTAAGTACTATCCGGGAGACACACGGCGGGTGCTAACGTCCGTCGTGGAGAGGGAAACAACCCAGACCGCCAGCTAAGGTCCCAAAGTTATAGCTAAGTGGGAAACGATGTGGGAAGGCTCAGACAGCCAGGATGTTGGCTTAGAAGCAGCCATCATTTAAAGAAAGCGTAATAGCTCACTGGTCGAGTCGGCCTGCGCGGAAGATTTAACGGGGCTAAGCTATACACCGAAGCTGCGGCAATGCATTTATATGTATTGGGTAGGGGAGCGTTCTGTAAGCGGTTGAAGGTGCATCGTAAGGTGTGCTGGACGTATCAGAAGTGCGAATGCTGACATGAGTAACGATAAAGGGAGTGAAAAACTCCCTCGCCGGAAGACCAAGGGTTCCTGTCCAACGTTAATCGGGGCAGGGTGAGTCGACCCCTAAGGCGAGGCCGAAAGGCGTAGTCGATGGGAAACGGGTTAATATTCCCGTACTTCTTACTATTGCGATGGGGGGACGGAGAAGGCTAGGTGGGCCTGGCGACGGTTGTCCAGGTTCAAGGGTGTAGGCTGTAATCTTAGGCAAATCCGGGATTACACTAGGCTGAGACCCGATGTCGAGCCGCTACGGCGGTGAAGTCATTGATGCCATGCTTCCGGGAAAAGCCTCTAAGCTTCAGATAGTAAGGAATCGTACCCCAAACCGACACAGGTGGTCGGGTAGAGAATACCAAGGCGCTTGAGAGAACTCGGGTGAAGGAACTAGGCAAAATGGTACCGTAACTTCGGGAGAAGGTACGCTGCCGGCGGTGAAGAGACTCGCTCTTGGAGCTGCTGGCAGTCGCAGATACCAGGTGGCTGCAACTGTTTATTAAAAACACAGCACTGTGCAAAATCGAAAGATGACGTATACGGTGTGACGCCTGCCCGGTGCCGGAAGGTTAATTGATGGGGTTAGACTTCGGTCGAAGCTCTTGATCGAAGCCCCGGTAAACGGCGGCCGTAACTATAACGGTCCTAAGGTAGCGAAATTCCTTGTCGGGTAAGTTCCGACCTGCACGAATGGCGTAATGATGGCCACGCTGTCTCCACCCGAGACTCAGTGAAATTGAAATCGCAGTGAAGATGCTGCGTACCCGCGGCTAGACGGAAAGACCCCGTGAACCTTTACTACAGCTTGGCACTGAACATTGACCCTACATGTGTAGGATAGGTGGGAGGCTTTGAAACCGAGTCGCTAGATTCGGTGGAGCCGTCCTTGAAATACCACCCTTGTAGTGTTGATGTTCTAACGTCGCCCCGTTATCCGGGGTGCGGACAGTGCCTGGTGGGTAGTTTGACTGGGGCGGTCTCCTCCCAAAGCGTAACGGAGGAGCACGAAGGTGGGCTAATCACGGTCGGACATCGTGAGGTTAGTGCAATGGCATAAGCCCGCTTGACTGCGAGACTGACAAGTCGAGCAGGTGCGAAAGCAGGTCATAGTGATCCGGTGGTTCTGTATGGAAGGGCCATCGCTCAACGGATAAAAGGTACTCCGGGGATAACAGGCTGATACCGCCCAAGAGTTCATATCGACGGCGGTGTTTGGCACCTCGATGTCGGCTCATCACATCCTGGGGCTGAAGTCGGTCCCAAGGGTATGGCTGTTCGCCATTTAAAGTGGTACGCGAGCTGGGTTTAGAACGTCGTGAGACAGTTCGGTCCCTATCTGCCGTGGGCGTTGGATGATTGAGAGGGGCTGCTCCTAGTACGAGAGGACCGGAGTGGACGAACCTCTGGTGTTCGGGTTGTGTCGCCAGACGCATTGCCCGGTAGCTAAGTTCGGAATCGATAACCGCTGAAAGCATCTAAGCGGGAAGCGAGCCTCGAGATGAGTCATCCCTGAACCTATAAGGTTCCTGAAGGGTTGTTGGAGACTACGACGTAGATAGGCAGGGTGTGTAAGCGTTGTGAGGCGTTGAGCTAACCTGTACTAATTGCCCGTGAGGCTTAACCATACAACACCCAAGGGGTTTTTACGGACTCCGCAAACACTTGGATGAGTGTTGAGAACATCAGCTTTCAAGATTGTAAGAATTTTGCTTGGCGACCATAGCATTATGGACCCACCTGATCCCATGCCGAACTCAGTAGTGAAACGTAATAGCGCCGATGGTAGTGTGGGGCCTCCCCATGTGAGAGTAGGACATCGCCAGGCTTTGATTTCGACTTTGCTTATTTGATAAGCAAGTCACCATAGAGCTTTAAGTTTTCTTAGAGTTTTATGTTGACTTTCGAAGTGGTTAGCGTATTATACGCGTCCTGCTTAAGTGCTAAGGCACTGAAAGGCAATATGTTCTTTAACAATTTGACCATGCAATCTGTGTGGGCACTCGTGAAATGATAGTCAACAAAAGCATTATCAATGAAACTGAGTGACCAAATCGAATCGTAAGATTCGGCACAGTCAATTCATTCATTACTTCGGTAATGGATTAACAGTATTCATTGAGCCAAAACTTTAATTGAAGAGTTTGATCATGGCTCAGATTGAACGCTGGCGGCAGGCCTAACACATGCAAGTCGAGCGGCAGCGACATAAACAATCCTTCGG
>NZ_JBSWTF010000002.1:7500-146858 GCF_056158405.1 Photobacterium sp. AWH4_225
TGTACGTACAAGCAGTAGGAGCCCTTCGGGGTGACTGCGTACCTTTTGTATAATGGGTCAGCGACTTAATTTTAGTAGCAAGGTTAACCGATTAGGGGAGCCGTAGGGAAACCGAGTCTTAACTGGGCGTTCAGTTGCTAGGATTAGACCCGAAACCAGGTGATCTAGCCATGGGCAGGTTGAAGGTGAGGTAACACTTACTGGAGGACCGAACCGACTAATGTTGAAAAATTAGCGGATGACTTGTGGCTAGGGGTGAAAGGCCAATCAAACCTGGAGATAGCTGGTTCTCCCCGAAAGCTATTTAGGTAGCGCCTCGGACGAATACTACTGGGGGTAGAGCACTGTTAAGGCTAGGGGGTCATCCCGACTTACCAACCCTTTGCAAACTCCGAATACCAGTAAGTACTATCCGGGAGACACACGGCGGGTGCTAACGTCCGTCGTGGAGAGGGAAACAACCCAGACCGCCAGCTAAGGTCCCAAAGTTATAGCTAAGTGGGAAACGATGTGGGAAGGCTCAGACAGCCAGGATGTTGGCTTAGAAGCAGCCATCATTTAAAGAAAGCGTAATAGCTCACTGGTCGAGTCGGCCTGCGCGGAAGATTTAACGGGGCTAAGCTATACACCGAAGCTGCGGCAATGCCTTTTAGGTATTGGGTAGGGGAGCGTTCTGTAAGCGGTTGAAGGTGCATCGTAAGGTGTGCTGGACGTATCAGAAGTGCGAATGCTGACATGAGTAACGATAAAGGGAGTGAAAAACTCCCTCGCCGGAAGACCAAGGGTTCCTGTCCAACGTTAATCGGGGCAGGGTGAGTCGACCCCTAAGGCGAGGCCGAAAGGCGTAGTCGATGGGAAACGGGTTAATATTCCCGTACTTCTTACTATTGCGATGGGGGGACGGAGAAGGCTAGGTGGGCCTGGCGACGGTTGTCCAGGTTCAAGGGTGTAGGCTGTAATCTTAGGCAAATCCGGGATTACACTAGGCTGAGACCCGATGTCGAGCCGCTACGGCGGTGAAGTCATTGATGCCATGCTTCCGGGAAAAGCCTCTAAGCTTCAGATAGTAAGGAATCGTACCCCAAACCGACACAGGTGGTCGGGTAGAGAATACCAAGGCGCTTGAGAGAACTCGGGTGAAGGAACTAGGCAAAATGGTACCGTAACTTCGGGAGAAGGTACGCTGCCGGCGGTGAAGAGACTTGCTCTTGGAGCTGCTGGCAGTCGCAGATACCAGGTGGCTGCAACTGTTTATTAAAAACACAGCACTGTGCAAAATCGAAAGATGACGTATACGGTGTGACGCCTGCCCGGTGCCGGAAGGTTAATTGATGGGGTTAGACTTCGGTCGAAGCTCTTGATCGAAGCCCCGGTAAACGGCGGCCGTAACTATAACGGTCCTAAGGTAGCGAAATTCCTTGTCGGGTAAGTTCCGACCTGCACGAATGGCGTAATGATGGCCACGCTGTCTCCACCCGAGACTCAGTGAAATTGAAATCGCAGTGAAGATGCTGCGTACCCGCGGCTAGACGGAAAGACCCCGTGAACCTTTACTACAGCTTGGCACTGAACATTGACCCTACATGTGTAGGATAGGTGGGAGGCTTTGAAACCGAGTCGCTAGATTCGGTGGAGCCGTCCTTGAAATACCACCCTTGTAGTGTTGATGTTCTAACGTCGCCCCGTTATCCGGGGTGCGGACAGTGCCTGGTGGGTAGTTTGACTGGGGCGGTCTCCTCCCAAAGCGTAACGGAGGAGCACGAAGGTGGGCTAATCACGGTCGGACATCGTGAGGTTAGTGCAATGGCATAAGCCCGCTTGACTGCGAGACTGACAAGTCGAGCAGGTGCGAAAGCAGGTCATAGTGATCCGGTGGTTCTGTATGGAAGGGCCATCGCTCAACGGATAAAAGGTACTCCGGGGATAACAGGCTGATACCGCCCAAGAGTTCATATCGACGGCGGTGTTTGGCACCTCGATGTCGGCTCATCACATCCTGGGGCTGAAGTCGGTCCCAAGGGTATGGCTGTTCGCCATTTAAAGTGGTACGCGAGCTGGGTTTAGAACGTCGTGAGACAGTTCGGTCCCTATCTGCCGTGGGCGTTGGATGATTGAGAGGGGCTGCTCCTAGTACGAGAGGACCGGAGTGGACGAACCTCTGGTGTTCGGGTTGTGTCGCCAGACGCATTGCCCGGTAGCTAAGTTCGGAATCGATAACCGCTGAAAGCATCTAAGCGGGAAGCGAGCCTCGAGATGAGTCATCCCTGAACCTATAAGGTTCCTGAAGGGTTGTTGGAGACTACGACGTAGATAGGCAGGGTGTGTAAGCGTTGTGAGGCGTTGAGCTAACCTGTACTAATTGCCCGTGAGGCTTAACCATACAACACCCAAGGGGTTTTTACGGACTCCGCAAACACTTGGATGAGTGTTGAGAACATCAGCTTTCAAGATTGTAAGAATTTTGCTTGGCGACCATAGCATTATGGACCCACCTGATCCCATGCCGAACTCAGTAGTGAAACGTAATAGCGCCGATGGTAGTGTGGGGCCTCCCCATGTGAGAGTAGGACATCGCCAGGCTTCCAATTTAGATTATCGCAGTGAACGTGCGGTGATTTGAGTGGAGCGGTAGTTCAGTTGGTTAGAATACCGGCCTGTCACGCCGGGGGTCGCGGGTTCGAGTCCCGTCCGCTCCGCCACTTATTAAAGAAACCCCAGTCGAAAGACTGGGGTTTTTTGCTATCTGCAGTATGGAAAAGGGACTCTCACGAGCCTGCTGCTTGAGTCCCGCTTGTACGCAGTCGCCAGAACCGCCACTTATTAAGAAGCCTCGTCTTACGACGAGGCTTTATTGTATCTGACGCATTGAATGTACTGTGTTCTCCCTACGAGAAAACGAACGTTACGGGGACATAACCTAGAGTTATGTTACATATTAAAAAGCCCTGCTGAAAAAGGCAGGGCTTATTGTCATTGTCTAATGTAAGAGATAACTGATTACTGGTTTTCAATGACAAAGTACGGCGCTAATAACTCGAGAATGGTTTCTCTGAAAGGTTCATGAGTCTTACTACCTAAAAGCTCTGCGATCTCTTGTCCTGTTGGCGAAAGACGGTAATAAGTGAAACTTAGCCCTTTTTGATGTGGAGTAAGTTGGTAGGTATGGTTTTGGTAGCTAAATGTTAGCGGTGAGCCTGAAGCTAGCTCTCCTGATTCTAATTCACTTTTTAATATCAGCCCTAGTTCTAATAAGATCAGCAGGTCTGAGTAGGGTAGAGAGAAGTTTCCAAGCGATATTTTATTGAGTGTTGGGGCAAATAAGCTGGGTAGAAATTTATGTTTTGTTTTTAATGCAGTGAGTAACTTCTTACTTTTGTCATTACCAAAATGGCAAGAGAGTGTACAAGCCTTATGAAAGACCTGCGCTTCTTTGTGGGTCATGCTGCGTAGCGTATCAAGTGTCTTTAATGATACCGAGCCGGGGGCCAGAAATTCTTGTCTGAGAATGCGGCTCCATAGCTGTTGCATGGAGTTATTACGTATGGTTTGGGCGATGGTTGTGAAATAGTTGAGCCAGTCTGGATCTATTTGTTTGGCTTTATCGGAAGGTGTGTTTTCAGAAGCTAGCTTGAAAATCTTTTCGAGGTTTTCTTGTTGGATATATAGCTCTTTTTTATTTCGAGCATCATATCTTTCGGCAAGAGTTTGTGGGCCTTCTTTGATGATAAGGTAGCCGACTCCCAGCTCTTCAGCAATCGAGGCAATGATGCTTTTGGGGGCGTTGTTTTTCAGTTTTTCTTTATCTGTTGGCTGAGGCTCTAGAGGAGCGGGTACTTTACTTTCGACCTGACCTTCCATTGGTTATCCTTTTAAGTTTGGTGGTCAGCCCCTATATGAGGCTGACCACACTCGGATTACATATCGTCGTAGTCTTCGAGGGCAGTGCCTTCTAATAGGTAGCCGACTTCAGCCAATTCATGACTAACGGGCTGAGTTTTCAAAGTGCCGACAACATATACTACATCCCATAATTGCTGAATGGGTGCTCCATCAGGGAACTTCACGTAAACAATCTGGTTTGGTGGTGGTGGTGGGACATGGATACATGCACCGAAGTACGGGACTAAGAGAAACTCGGTCACGGCTTTGTCATCGCCTTCTAGTGGAATAACAAAACCTGGGATTTTAACCTTACTTCCGTTTAGTTCTTCTCTGACATTACCAATCATAGATTGCTGTGCAGCATCGCCATCATGGTTAAGTACTGGCATTTGGTTGGCATTGAACTGAGCGCGCTCTTTTTCAGGGACAAGATCAATCCAGTCTAGTTTTAAAGGCTCATTGGCGAAGCTGAGTAGCGGAAACCAGCAGCAAAGAGCGAGTAGCCATTTTTTCATCTATTTATACCTTGATTGTCATGCCATCCGAGAGCGAATGTCGATAGGCGCGGATGGCAGGAATGATACCGACTAGCATACCAGCTAACTGAACAAGTAATAACAACAACAGCTCATAGTTGGTTGGCGCTGTGATCGGAATAAGCAAACCAAACTGTGATTGAATAATCGGTTGAGTGATCAGCAATATCAAGTACAACAAAGAGGTGCCGACCACCACACCCAGTGCAGTTAATAAGGTCGCTTCACTGGTAAGCAGAAAGAAGATATGGCCAGGCCTTGCTCCCATAGCCCGAAGAATTGCCATCTCACGGCGCCTCTCATTGAGGCTGGTTAACAAGCTGGTTAGCATACCTAGCAGCCCTGCGATGACAACAAACCCTGAAACGACTAACAATGCTTGTTCGGCGACAGACATCATGCCCCACAATTCATGAAGGGCGATGCCTGGCATGATGGCACTTAGTGGCTCTTTGGTATAGGTGTTGATATAGCGTTGCAGGGCAAAGGTTTGAATTTTAGAATTAAGGCCAAGCAAAACGGCAGTAATTTGCTTGGGTTCAAACTGCTGGGCTGCAAGGACGTCGGCATCCGGTGTTGGCCCAAGGCGGGCACCGCTTTCCCAACCGACGTGAATGGCTTCTATAGCAGGGAGCGAGACATGTACGCTACGATCTACCGGAGTCCCCGTCGGCTCAAGGATCCCTACTATCTTGAATGGCAGGTTATCATGACGGTTAAAAGATTGATCACTAATACCATGGGCAATAATGATCTCATCGCCGATCTTATAATCGAGCTTTCTTGCCACATCTGCACCGATCACCGTTTCGAACAGGCTATCGAAGACTTCGCCTTGGGCTAGTTGTAGCGGCTGCTTCTGGCCATATCGATAATGCTTGAAGTAATCTCCATTAGTACCGATGACCCGAAAGCCGCGGTGCGAGTCACCAAGAGAAATTGGAATGGCCCATTTCACGGAACGGTGCTGGCTGATTTCTTGGAAGCTTTGCCAGTCAATATTGTTGGTTGCATTACCGATCCTGAATACTGAATAGAGCAATAGGTTAACCTGGCCGGAGCGAGAGCCAACAATGAGGTCGGTTTCCGAAATAGTATTAGCGAAGCTGGACTTAGCCTGGGTCCTGACTTTTTCAACACCAAGTAGGAGGGTCACAGAGATAGCTACGGTTAATAGGGTCAGTATTGCCGTGGCTTTTCGGTTAGCCAAGCTTTGCCAGGCTAGGCGGATGATCGCTCCCATTATTGTCCCCTTACTGCTTCGTTAATGGCATTTAGATTGATACTGCGATCAAATAGAGGTTCGAGTGTTTCATCATGGCTGACAAACAGTAATGTGGTGTCAGACTTGTCGCATTCCGCCATCAGTAATTTGATGAATGCTTCGCGATTATCATGATCCAAAGCTGAGGTCGGTTCATCAGCAATTAATAATTTTGGCTTGCCAATCAAGGCTCTTGCAGCAGCTACCCGTTGTTGTTGCCCGATACTGAGTTCGCTGATCGGTCGGGCTAAGCACTCACTCGGGAGATGAAGTTGGGAAAGTAACTCTTTGGCCTGCTCGTACATTCCCCCGTTAATTTGTTTCTTTCTTAACTCTGAAAACCTGCAAGGGAGCAGGACATTATCAATGACTGACAGGTAAGGGAGTAGGTTGAACATTTGAAAGATGTAGCCGATATGGTCGGCCCGAAAACGGTCTCTTGCTGTTGGCTTAAGGCTACTGAAAGGTTGTCCAAGAAGCTCAACGGTACCCGATGTCGGCTCGTTTATGCCAGCCAGCAGGCTTAGTAGACTTGATTTACCACTGCCGCTAGGGCCTTTGATGAAAACTTTTTCACCTTTTTTAACCACCAGTGAAGGGATTTCCAATAATGGCTGAGTTTGGCGAGGCCATTGGAATGTAAGTTCGCGGATCTCGATGATGTTCATGATCTGTCCTGAAATGGGGAATTGCTTCCCCATTTTGGTTACTTTGGATTAGAAACGGAAAGTGATACTGCTTGAGGTCAGCGACCCACCTTTTTGTCCTTTCTCTGTGATGGCGTTAACGGTGATGCGCTCTGTGCTTGGGAAATGCGTGAACCACTGAGTTTTAACGTCAGTTAATTGATCAATATTGTCACACTTGTAAGTATATTGCGCCGAGAACTCGCCGTGTGCACCATGGTCATGGTCATGGTCATGGTCATGATCGTGACCGTGGTCATCGTGGTCATGTTTGTCATGATCGTGACCGTGGTCATCGTGGTCGTGTTTGTCATGATCGTGACCGTGGTCATCATGGTCGTGTTTGTCATGATCGTGGTCATCATGGTCATGTTTGTCGTGATCGTGAGCATCACCTTCTTGGGATGATAGTGTTTCAGTGACTTGACTATCTACCAATTGGCATTGCGCACTGGCTGTCAACATCCAGGTCTCACTTGGTGCTTTTAACTTTGCGATTGCGCTTTCAACTGCAGCTTTTTGTTCCGCAGTATGAGGAGCATGCTCAAAGCCAACCACGTCGGCGCCTGGCGCGTGAATCTCCATTAATAAGTCTTGGCCATCTTGGGCGATGTTCACTTCCACGACACCATGAACGTGGGCATCATGTTGGCGGAAGTGATCGTCAGCTGCGGCAGAGCCTGAGGCTACAAGGCCCAGAGTGACAAACAAAGTGGCAATTGGTGAAAGAGAATGATTAAAACGCATGGTTACCCCAAATAAATAGTTAACAATTGAAAAGTATAAGAAAAATAACTCAATATATTGGAGGTGAACGTGCTATTGGGGGGAGATATTGCTGAAAGCCTGCTTTTGTTGTAAGAGCGGATACGGCAAATAAGTGCTTGAACGGGGCAGCTACGTCCGTGTTTTCGTTATGGAAGGTGTCATGAACAATATGGCAGACAGAACAGTCAATTGCGTGGTGATGGTCAGTGGTTGCCTCAAGTTGGTGCAACACATTGACCGGCCCAATGATAATGATCAGGCTGATAAGTAAAAGGCTTAGTCTTGGTGTCCAACGCTGTGCAAGATTCACTTTGATAAATTAAAAGCCATATCCATGTGGTGTAACAATATAACATTACTACTGCTACTAGAGTATGGCCTTCATTATTATTTTACGCTTATTTTTGATCTGTTAAGCCGACTTAAAGGTTGCTTTTCACCAGTTCAAGCGCTTGATTAACTTCTTGTTCTGTTAGCTTTCCTTCTTTTACAAAAAGTACTTGGCTGTTTTTATCAAGAACAATGATGGCGGAGTTTTCAGCGGCTAGCTGCCATGACTCATGGACACTGCCATTGGCATCGAGCACCATAGAAGACCAGGAAAACTCCCGCTTGCTGTCCTCGGCTGATGATTTGACGAAGCTCCCTGTACCCCAGATAGCATCATCCTGATTGATGATGGTTGTGGTTTGGTACTGTTCATCCGGGAAGTCTGCTGCAGTGATAGCACTCATTAGATCGGCATTCATTGCTTTAGCTGAACTACGACCGGCTATGGCTTGTATCACCCGTACCTTCCCAGCAAGCTGGTTGCTATTCCAATTTTGATAGACAATTTTGTCATCTTGTAGAGTAATTTCACCTTTATCTGCAACCACTACATTCGGAAGTGCTTCACCGACAGAGAGGTTGTGGGCAAATACTGTACCCGGTAGCAGCATGGCCAGCATGGCGAAAATTGGCTTCTTGTTCATCTTTATTTCCATTATTTATTAGACGCGCCATTATCTTAGATTAGTGATGGCAAGCTGGTTTAACCAGTTTGTAAAGCCTTGAACTTTATCACGAAAATATAAAGCAAAGTGCGTAAAACGGTGAGTTGCCTAGCGAGGTGAGAATAAGCTAGCTAAACACTGCTTAACTGGCAAGTAACTTGCTTAACCTTCTAATGAATTAGGCCGTCTTGGAAAAAGGAAACATCTGGCTGTTTTCAAGGTCTATATTGATAGTAATTTTGTGAGGGAACCATGTTAAGAGTATTCAAACAATATCGACCAAACCAAGTCGCACGCTATGTCAAAAGTTACTTCCGGGGCCGGCTTTTCATTATCGGTGTTGGGGCTTATGAATTTGACCGGGGACGCTTGCTGCCACCAAAAAGACAAGATACCAAGGCGCTGAATGTGTTAAGCGAAGTTAACCGGGAGATCCAGCTCCTTAGTGCCGAAGCCGTCTAGTCTTGGTGCTGCGGAGGCATGCAGATGCCTGTTCCCCCTAGTCCACAGTAGCCATTGGGGTTTTTGGCAAGATACTGCTGATGGTAATCTTCTGCGAAATAGAATGTCCCGGCAGGTAAGATCTCGGTCGTGATTGTGGCACTTTTCAAGGCCTGCTGGTAACGGGTTTTGCTCTCGAGGGCTGCCTGGTGTTGTTCATCAGAGTAGGTGTAGATGGCTGAACGGTATTGGGTTCCCATATCGTTGCCTTGGCGCATTCCCTGGGTGGGATCGTGTTTTTCCCAGAATAGAGTGAGTAAAGTCTCTAAGCTTACCAGCTTCGGGTCGAATATTACCCTGACGACTTCACTGTGCCCTGTTCGACCGGTACATACCTCTTCATAGGTTGGATTCGGAGTCAGCCCGCCGCAATAACCTACTGCAGTGCTGTATACGCCATCTTGTTGCCAAAATAGTCTCTCTGCTCCCCAGAAGCACCCCATCCCGATAGTGAGTACTTCCATCATCTCTGGGATATCGTCATTCAATAATGTTCCGTTCACTGCATGAGGTAGTGATGGAGTAATGGGCGTTGCCCTACCTATCAGGGCTTGGCTTTCAGTTGGTAAGGTTTGTTTGGCTGACGACATGATTATTTCCTTATTTTGCAGTCACTGACTTTGTTCAAAGTAGAGGAAACAGCGAAGACATTCAACTTAAGCAGGTTTTCGCAGCAAAAGATTGGCAGTTAGGGCTGTGCTTTGTCAAAATTAACCATGCACAAAGATAAAAAAATAATGCGCTAACCAATGAAGTAATTAAGAATGAAGATACCTTTTTTGCGGTATGGCCTAGCAACATTTGCGCTCACCGTTGCGATACCGGCTTCAGCCGCCACCTCTTTGACAATAAAAGGGTTAAAAGGAAGCCTAGAGGACAATGTAGATGCGTATGTTTCTGCAATACCAGAACAAGATTACAGTACTTCCTTGCGCTTTCGCGAACAGCTCGAGGGAGAGATCCGCGACGCGCTCAAAGCATTAGGGCGTTACAACCCCACGATTACTTTTTCCGAAGCTGAAGATGGCAGTGAGCTGATTGTTCAGGTGGAAGCTGGTCCCAAAACAACCATTGCCCGCAGTAATATCATTATGACCGGCATGGCCAAGAATGATCCGGACTTTCTAGCCTTGGTGCGCACGAGTGGGCTGGGGCTGGGGCAAACGCTCAATCATGGTAAATATGAGTCCTTAAAGTCTTCGTTGTCGAGCTTAGCGATTCGAAAGGGATACTTTGATGGCGAGTTGAAAGTGAGCCGTATGGAGGTTGCCCCAAGTCGTAACGAAGCCTTTATTACTATCGAGTACGCATCTGGCCAACGTTATAATTTTGGTGAAACTGTTTTTGAAGGCAGCCAGATTGAACTTGATCGGCTGAAGTCGTTAATGCCTTATGAGGAAGGTGATCCATACCTTGCCTCGACACTGGGTGAGTTTAACCAACGTTTGTCCAATGTCGGCTGGTTTTCGTCCATCTTTGTTGGTGGCGAGATTGCCAATATCAAGGATGATGAAATCCCTGTCAGTGTCGTTGTTAAACCACAAGTTAAAAACCAAATTGAAACTGGTATCGGTTTTTCGACCGATGTTGGTCCGCGCCTGAAATTCAACTGGCGCAAGCCGTGGCTAAACAGCAAGGGCCACAGTTTGAGCATTAAAACCGAATTGTCAGAAATCCAGCCGAAGATCGAAGCGACCTATAAAATCCCGCTGGATGATGTGTTGAATGACTATTACCAAATAGTCGGCGGGATCCGTTATGTCGATAACCATGACACGGTCAGTACCGAAACGAACTTGGCCGTCGAGCGTCATTGGCGCTTGGAGTCTGGATGGAAACGAATCGCCTCACTACGCTTGCTCTATGAGGACTATACCCAGGGCAAAATTGAAAGTGGTAATTTGACGATGGTGATCCCGGGGATCAGCTACGACAAAACGCGACTTCGCGGCGGTGCAATGCCGACTTGGGGAGACAAACAGCTTATCTCTATTGAATATTCTGATCCTGTTTTGGGATCTGATACTCGCTTGACACGTTTTCGCGGGCGTTCGGCCTGGATACGCAGTGCAGGCGAGAATCACCGGGGGCTATTACGTCTAGATGGCGGTGCAGTCATCGCTGATAGATTGGAAGATATTCCACCCTCGATGCGCTTCTTTGTCGGGGGGGATAACAGCCTGCGTGGATACAGCTATGAGTCAATCTCACCTCGTAATGAAATAGGCCTCAGGGAAGGTGGTAAGTATATGGTTACTTCCACGCTTGAATATCAATACCGGGTATATGGTGATTGGTGGGGAGCGGTATTCTACGACTATGGTTCAGCCTGGAATGACAGCCCCGAGTGGGTAGCTGGTACTGGTGTCGGCGTACGTTGGGCTTCGCCTGTTGGGCCTATTCGTGTTGATTTTGCTTGGGGGCTGGAAAAAGAAAAAGATAAGTTCCAGCTCCACTTTGTATTGGGGCCAGAAATATGATTTGGGTAAAACGCTCAGCCATCGCCTTGCTGGCATTGTTGATGGTATTGGTGATTGCCGTTGCAGCCCTGCTGTACACCCCCGCTGGGATCAAAGTTGCCGTATGGGGCGCGCAAAAAGTGCTGCCGTCTCTCAGTATTGCTGGATCCCAAGGCAGCTTGTTAAATGGCTTTTCCCTTGAACAGGTTGTTTATAATGATGACAGCATCGACCTTGCAGTGGCGCAGTTGGCCTTGGACATTGAAGATAGCTGCCTACTGACTCCGGCTGTGTGTATTTCTAATCTTGCGGTAAGTGGTGTGCGCTTCTCGATGCCGCAATTGCCACCGGCACAAGAAGATTTAGAAGAAGAAGTACCTTCGGAGCCGATCACTTCGATAAGTCTGCCTATTCCTATCACGCTTTCTCGTTTAGTGCTTGATGATATTGAGCTTGATGTATTGGGTAACCAAGTCGGTTGGCAACACTTCTCAAGTGCCGCAGAGATGGTGGGGGATAAGCTGGTCCTCAAGCCGACTGATTGGCAGAAGATAGATCTTACACTAGCCTCTGCAGAGACAGATCCAACTGAGGCAGTAGAGCCCCAGCTGGGGGCTCCTGAGCCGATCGTCCTGCCTGAAGTACTCATTCCTCTTTCCGCCGAGATCCAACGCTTTACCATTGAGGACTTCACCCTTCATGGAGAAACGCCCCAGACCGTACAGAAGCTTGAGTTGATTGCTTTGGCAAAGGGCAGTGATGTTGTGGTGGAGAAGTTAGAGGTGTCTGCACCACAGGCAGATCTTAAAGCCAATGCCAAGGTGACTTTAACGGGCGACTATCCGCTGGCACTTAATGCTGATGCAGCTATTCATATGGCTCCCGTCGCTAATCACGAGTTAGCTCTTAATGCAGAGGGCAGTGTTGCCAATTTGATACTGGATGCCCGGGTTAAAGGGACGCTTGATGCCTGGTTGAAAGGGCAACTATCGCCATTAGAGCCGACTTTACCGTTTGATCTTTCTCTTGATAGCCAGCATTTGCAATGGCCAATCGACAGCGAGCCTGATTTTGAGGTGAAAGAGGCGCAGTTGACGGCAAAAGGTAGCCTTGAAGGATACAGTTTTACACTGGCTAGTCAGATTGATGGCAAGCCAATGCCAGCCGTTGGTGCTGAACTTGTTGGTAAGGGCACTCTTGAGGATGTTGAGCTAAGCCGCCTCAGTGTTGATACCCTGGGGGGCAATATCTCGGGCAACGCGAAGGCGAGTTGGAAAGACTTGGTGAACTGGCAGGGAGAACTTGCCTTCAGCCATATTCAGCCAGGTTTGGAATGGCAGGATGTACCGGGTGACTTGAGCGGTAAGCTAAAGACGTCCGGCGGGCTGACCCAACAAGGCGGTTGGTTTGTTGAGTTGCCGGAGCTGGTGGTTGATGGTGAGGTGATGGATCAGCAGCTTGATCTTAACGGTCAGCTATCGGCCAAAGATACCTCCGGAAAAGGCGACATACAGCTCGATACGCAAGGGCTGGCGCTGAAGCATGGTCCTAATGGTTTTTCAGCCAAAGGCCGTTTGACCAAGACTTGGGATATGGCAGCGGAAATTAATGCGCCAGATCTGTCCCAATCCCTACCTGGGCTGCGAGGTAGCGTTCTGGGCAACGTACAACTGAAAGGCAAAATGGCCGAGCCAGACTTGGATGTCGATTTGGTTGGCGAAGCCTTGGGGTGGGAAGAGTTGGCTTCGCTAGATAAGCTAACTTTGAAAGGGGAGATCACCCCGATGCCGCTGCTGGATGCCGATGTTAGCCTAACCGCTTCGGGAGGGCGTTATGATACGTTTACCCTCAACGATCTCTCACTATTGTTCCAAGGAAGTGAAAAGCAGCATCAGTTAGTGCTGGATGTGAATGCAGAGCCGGTCAGCACGGCATTGCGCCTTCAGGGCGAGCTCGACCGAAATAAAGGGTGGCGAGGTGCTCTCCAGCAAGGGGAGATTGATACCGAACTAGGTGTATGGAATCTTGATCGCTCTACAGCCATTGGTTACCGCTTTGATAAGCAGCTGGCGAGTGTTGCTGCACATTGTTGGAAGCAAGATAAAGACAGAGCGGCTCTATGTCTGACCCAGAATATGGAAGCTGGGGCCAGCGGCCGCGCCAATGTATCGCTCAGCAATGTGGATTTCGCGATGCTGGAGCCATATCTGCCGGATACCGTTGTGCTAAAAGGTAGCGCAGGCGCACAGGCCGAAGTGGCATGGGCACCGAAGTCAGCACCCTATGTTAAAGCTAGCGTCACTTTACCTTCAGGCAGTGTGACCCAGCAGGAAGATCCAGAACTGGAGCCTGTCACTGTCGGTTGGGATAAGGTGACTATCAACGCGGAGGTGAAGCAAGACACGCTCAATGCTGATTGGTTATTTGCTATTCGTGATAATGGTGATTTGAGCGGGCGAGCCAAGGTTGCTCCTTTGAGTGGTGAGCAGCAGCTAGACGCCCATTTGAAACTGGATCGCTTTATGCTCGGCTTCCTTAAACCGTTAATGATGGACTACCATACCTTCGATGGCCAGGTTGATGCGGATATTTCGGTGACGGGGCCTGTGATGCATCCTGCGGTGAACGGCTTGCTCAAAGTCAGTAACGTGAAGGCTTCGGGCCGCACTGTCCCCGTCGATGTTGAAAAAGCGGATATTACCGCGACTTTCAGTGGTTATCAGGCGCGGCTTAGCGGTGAGGTGGTGACACCGGACGGTAAGCTTAATATTACCGGTGATGGTAACTGGCAGGATTTAGCGGATTGGCGTGGGCAGCTTGGGGTTAATGGTCGTGAACTCGAAGTGACGGTACCGCCTTTGTTAGCGGTGAAGGTAACACCGGATTTAACGATCAAGGCATCGCCGAAGCAAGCTGAAATCACCGGTAGTGTTGCTATTCCGTGGGGACGGATCACCGTTGACCAGCTGCCTGAATCTGCCGTGTCGGTATCGGATGATGAGATATTGCTGGACGATGATCTACAGCCAATGGAGACCGATAAACCCATCCCGTTTAATGTGAAGACCAATGTGCTGGTGCGAATTGGTAATGACGTTAAGTTGTCTGCATTTGGCCTTAAAGCCGGGCTGGTGGGGGATCTCAATGTTCGCCAGGACGAGAAAGGTCCATTGGTGTACGGCGAAGTGAATCTGCGTAATGGTACCTATCGCTCTTTTGCTCAGGAGTTGGTGATCCGAAAAGGACAAATCCTGTTCAATGGTCCGGCCGATCAACCTTATTTGTCGATAGAGGCGATTCGCGATCCTAATAATATCGAAGACGATGTGATTGCTGGGCTTAGGGTAACAGGTCCAGCCGATGAGCCACGTGTGGACATCTTCTCGGATCCTGCAATGCCGCAGCAAAATGCCCTGTCTTATATACTACGAGGTAGGGATCTGGATAGTGAGTCGGGGGATAACAGTGATGCGATGGCAACCACCTTACTGACCATGGGCTTGGCACAAAGTGGCCAGTTGGTAGGAAATGTAGGTGAAGCCTTCGGTGTTCAGGATTTGTCCCTTGATACCGCGGGCTCTGGTGATGATACCCAGGTAACCATCAGTGGTTATATTGCCCCTGGCCTTCAGGTGAAATACGGGGTAGGGATTTTCAACTCCATCCCAGAATTTACCGTGCGCTACCGCCTGATGAAAGATTTGTATGTGGAAGTCGTATCTGGTTTGGATAGTGCAGCAGACTTGCTGTATCAGTTTGAGTTTAACTAATGGGCAGGATGTAGCGTGAAAGTCTTTGTTTATGGGACCCTTCGTGAGGGGGAGGCCAATGCCTACCTCCTCAGAGAGGCGGTGAAACTGGGTGATGAGTGCTTGTCATCAGGCTATTTACTCTATGATTTGGAAGCTTATCCTGCGGCAGTTGCGTCCCGAAACGGGGCCCCATTGTTTGGTGAAGTTTACCAAATTAACGAGGCAATCTTACGCGACCTTGACTGGCTCGAGGAATACCCGGTGGAATACGACCGGGTTGAGATCGAGACGTCTTACGGTAAGGCATGGATATATCTATATAACCAGTCAGTGGCAGGCCTGCCAGTGATTGGACATGGAGATTGGTGTTTTCGGAAAAGAAAAATATCGGCTTAATTTTTTTAGTGTTTTACTCAGGCATTGCCTCAGCCAATGCCTGATAGCTTTCGCCATTATAGATATTGGAGTAGCCCAGTTTATTTAAGGCTGTTTCTGCGATGCCGGAGCGTCGGCCTGAACGGCAGTAGATAAACAGGGATTGGCTCTTGTCCGGCGCAAAAGTGGTCAGTAACTCAATTTGATCGTATGGGATATTGATAGCACCGGGAAGATGGCCGTCGATGAACTCATCATGAGTTCGGACATCAATGATCAGTGGCCTCCCTGAATGGGTACCATTATAGGATTGCCAGAATTCTTCTGGCGTGACGACTTCTGCAAACGCCAGGTTGGCAATTGAGCCTAACAATAAAGTAATGGCTATCAACGGCCTTCGCATAGGGTTACCTCATTACAGTCCCGGGCATTTTGCCCGGGATATTATTTCATTAGCAATTATTTTTCTTGGGCGCGCTTGAACGACTCAAGGATTTCTTCCTTGGCTGCAGCTGCGTCTGCCCAGCCTTCCACTTTCACCCATTTGCCCGGCTCTAGCTCTTTGTAGCGTTCGAAGAAGTGGGTGATTTGGGCTTTTAGCAGCTCAGGAAGGTCATCGACATCCTGAACGTGATCATATTCTTTGCTCAGTTTGCTGTGAGGAACGGCAACAACCTTGGCATCTTCACCAGATTCATCTGACATTTTCAGCACACCGACAGGGCGGCAACGGATCACAGAGCCAGGCACCAGCGGATAAGGCGTCGGAACCAGCACGTCTACCGGGTCACCATCCAATGATAGGGTGTGGTTTACATAACCGTAATTACAAGGGTAGAACATCGGGGTAGACATGAATCGGTCTACGAAAACGGCACCGCTGTCTTTGTCGACCTCGTATTTGATAGGGTCGGCGTTGGCAGGGATTTCAATGACAACATAGATATCTTCGGGTATGTCCTTTCCAGCTGGGACCTGATTCAGGCTCATCGTCTCTTCCTTTTGCTAGGTTAATCAATTGTTGGTGATGTTGAAATTATAATACCAACATCCTTCTTTTATTGTCTAATAGCAATAAGTTGTAGGGAATGGTTAACATTGTTGGGTGTAACAGAAGGGAAAAGAAAACAGGCTGAGTCACTCAGCCTGTTTATGTTGGTTAGTCTTGGTCAGGGAATTCCGCGAGGAAAGCCTCAACCTTCTCTACCATGTTGGTGGAACCGACAAAGAATGGTACTCGCTGGTGGAGTTCGGTTGGCTTGATATCCATGATGCGGTTTGCACCGTCAGACGCCTTACCGCCAGCCTGCTCGATCAGGAAGGCCATTGGGTTGCACTCGTAAAGCAGACGCAGTTTACCTGTTGGGTGAGTTGCGGTGCTTGGGTAAAGATATATACCACCTTTCAAAAGGTTGCGGTGGAAATCTGATACCAGTGAACCGATATAGCGAGATGTGTAAGGGCGATCATCTTCTGGCACATTTTCCTGGCAGTACTTGATGTACTTTTTCACACCCATCGGGAATCGGAAGTAGTTACCTTCGTTGATCGAGTAAATACGGCCGTCTTCAGGCGTTTGCAGGTTCTCGTGAGACAGGCAGAACAGACCCAAAGATGGGTCATAAGTAAAGCCATGGACACCGTTGCCCGTGGTGTAAACCAGCATGGTTGATGAACCATAGATGATATAGCCCGCTGCTACCTGCTGGTTGCCTGGTTGTAGGAAGTCTTCCTGAGTCGGTGGGGTGCCAACTGGTGAAACACGGCGGTAAATTGAGAAGATAGTACCGACGGAAACGTTTACGTCGATGTTCGAAGAACCATCTAGTGGATCCATCAACACGACGTACTTGGCGTTACGGTTCAACTCGCGGTTGAAAGTAACGGCTTCGTCTTCTTCTTCACTGGCTACACCACATACCTGGTCGCGTGCTTCTAGTGCAGCTTTGAATTTATCATTGGCATAGACATCGAGTTTCTGCTGCTCTTCACCCTGAACATTCTCGTCGCCGAACGAACCTGTGATATCAGCCAGACCGGCTTTGTTGATTTCACGGTTGACGATTTTCGCCGCAAGTTTAATCGAGCTCAGCAGAGATGAAAGCTCACCGCTGGCGTGGGGGAAGTCGTTCTGTTTCTCGACAATGAACTCGCCAAGGGTTCTAATATCGGACATATACAATCCTTGCATCTTGTTGTCATTGGGGCAGTTAAGTCAGGTACAATGTCTCTAACGGACAATTTTTATACCCATATTGGCATTTCGCCTTTTTATAGTGTGTGCTCTATTTTGTATAAAATATTGTATATAAAGATCTTTTTTATGGTAACGAAGTAACGCATTAGCGTGAAATTAGTGAAAATTACCGAGTGAGCCGACAGTTATGCACATCCATATTTTAGGAATTTGTGGCACTTTCATGGGCGGTGCGGCAATCCTTGCCCGCCAGCTAGGCCATAAAGTCACCGGCTGCGATGCCAACGTCTATCCGCCAATGAGCACCCTTCTTGAATCTCAAGGTATTGAAATAATTCAAGGTTATGACCCGTCACAGTTAAACCCGGCACCAGATCTGGTGGTCGTCGGCAATGCGATGAGCCGTGGAAATCCTTGTGTGGAGTATGTGCTTAACAACAACTTGCGCTATACCTCGGGTCCGCAGTGGCTACAGGAGATTTTGCTGCATGACCGCTGGGTACTGGCTGTTGCGGGCACCCATGGTAAGACCACTACAGCCAGTATGCTGGCTTGGATCCTTGAAGATTGCGGCTACCAGCCGGGCTTTTTGGTCGGTGGCGTGCTCGGAAACTTCGGTGTTTCCGCGCGTTTAGGTGAAAGTATGTTCTTTGTCGTCGAGGCGGACGAATACGATAGTGCTTTTTTCGATAAACGTTCTAAGTTTGTTCATTATCGACCACGCACCTTGGTGATGAACAACCTGGAGTTCGATCACGCAGATATTTTTGATGATCTGAAAGCGATACAGCGTCAGTTCCATCATTTGGTCAGAACGGTACCGGGCAACGGCCGGATCCTCGCCCCGAAAGGCGTCAAGGCGATTGATGACACCTTGGACATGGGCTGCTGGAGCGAGCTGGAATATATCGGTGAGGATGGCCATTGGCAGGCGAAAAAACTGGATGCTGCCGGCAGCCGTTTTGATGTGCTGCTTGATGGCAACAAGGCTGGGACTGTCGACTGGGATCTGATTGGTGATCACAATGTCAGCAATGCCCTGATGGCCATTGCCGCTGCCCGCCATGTTGGTGTGACTGCCGATTTGGCCTGCGAGTCGCTCGGCAAGTTTGTTAATACCAAGCGCCGCTTGGAGCTTAAGGGCGAGCAAGCCGGGGTCAAGGTCTATGATGATTTCGCCCACCACCCTACAGCGGTTGAGCTGACACTGGGTGGCTTGCGTGCCAAAGTCGGGGAGCAACGCATCCTCGCTGTCCTCGAGCCTCGCTCGAACACCATGAAGCTTGGCGTGCACAAGCTGGACTTGGCACCAGCATTGGCCGCAGCCGATGAAGTCTTCATCTTCCAGCCGGATAATATTCCGTGGTCGGTGGACGAAATTGCTGAGCATTGTAAGCAACCAAGCCAGACTGACAGTGACTTGGACGCTTTGGTCGCCAAAGTTATCTCAAGTGCCCGCCCTGGCGATAACATCTTGGTGATGAGCAACGGTGGCTTTGGTGGTATTCACGGCAAGTTGCTAGCTGCTCTGGAGAATGCTGGTGAGTAGTCCTGATAAACGCATTACCCTGGCATGGACTGGTGCGTCAGGTGCGCCTTATGGTTTGCGTCTGCTGGAGTGCCTGCTAGCGGCGGACTACCATGTTTACTTGTTGATCTCATCGGCGGCCAGGGTGGTGTTGGCGACTGAGCACGGCCTCAAATTACCAGCTGGGCCGGATGCCGCAAAAGAAGCCTTGGTCAAGCAGCTCGGTTGCTCAGCTGAGAAGCTTGAAGTGTGCGGAAAAGAAGATTGGTTCTCGCCGGTGGCTTCGGGCTCGGCGGCGCCGAAACAAATGGTGGTTTGCCCTTGCTCGGCGGGTACTTTGGCCTCGGTTGCCCATGGTCTGTCGGATAACCTGCTGGAGCGAGCTGCCGATGTGGTACTTAAAGAGCGTGGCCAGCTGTTGATGGTGGTGCGCGAGACCCCGTTCTCCACACTTCATTTGGAGAACATGCTCAAGCTGTCGCAAATGGGTGCAACGATTATGCCTGCGGCTCCGGGTTTTTATCACCAGCCTGAGAGTATCGAGGATTTGGTCGATTTCATGGTGGCGCGCATTTTAGACCACCTTGGCGTCGAACAAGGTCTGGTCCCGCGCTGGGGTTACGACCAAAGAAAGTAACTGATTAATTAATAAAAAGCCCGCAGCAGCGGGCTTTTTAGTACGTCATTTAGGAATTAATCGGATTCAGACAGGTGAGCCTGGGGCTTGAGAACCAATACATTGATCGGGGAGTTCTCAACGACTTTGGCTGCGACCGAGCCTAGCATGACTTTATCGAGGCCAGAACGCTTATGGCTCGGCATGATAATCAAGTCAGCACCGACCCGTTCTGCATGATCCAATATCGTCGTCCATGTCTTCCCTTCTGAGACGTGCTGGTGGTGGACAATTTCCGGTGGAATATAGGCTTCGGCAAAGGCTTTGAGCTGTTGCTGGGTGTCCTGCATCATTTTGCGCGCCGCATCTTTGGGAAAGTAACTTGATACCATCGCCATGTGGATGCCTGGCAGGACATTGAGCAGGTGGATGGTGGCATTGGAGTGCTGGGCATGCCAGACAGCCAGTTCGACAGCTTTGTCTGCGAAACCTTTATCATTGAGGTCGACCGGAACCAAGATTTGCTTATACATATTTTATCTCTTTGTTCACGAAGGGAGAGGCTCCCTATAGTGTATACCAAACAAACATGGCCCTTTCGTGATGAAAGGGCCAGAACCGTGGTTTGCTTGATAATGGTTTACTTGATGTGGCCAAGAGATTTGGCACGCCGGCGTTGATTCCAGCCCAGCCCGCCTAAGATGAGCAAGGTCGGTATGAATACCCACTCTTTCATTGGCCGAACCGCCGGTAGGCTAACCGTGGTGATCTCCCAATCGAAGTCGATACCTGCCTGCTCAGCCGGACTGCCGAACTCAACCATGTCGACGATCATCTTGTCGCCATCCTGACGTAGCATCAGACCGGTAGAGTCGATCCGCTCATCGGGGGAGACTGCTGCTTCATCAAAAGGCAGCAATACGTGTTTGGAGACGAACTTCCCTTCCAGGTTTTCCCCGCTCACCTGCAGTTCAAGCGGCTGGCCAATGGCCAATTTATCGGCCGCATCGGCAATCAGAGTGCCCGGCATCTCGTGCTTAGGCGGGTAGACCATATCCCACCAGAATCCCGGACGGAACAGGGTGAAAGTGATCAGCAACAGGGCAGCGACCTCCCACCATTTGGTTTTGGTAAACCACCATCCTTGAGTTGCCGCCGAGAAAGTGAGCATGGCGATGATCGCCGAGCCGACTGTGAGCATCAGGTGCCACCAGGAGTCGATATTCATCATCAGCAACTGGGTATTGAAGATGAACATGAACGGCAGGATGGCGGTCCGGATATCATAGGTGAAGCCCTGGATACCGGTGCGGATCGGATCGCTTTTGGCAATCGCTGCGGCAGCAAAGGCGGCCAGGCCGACCGGCGGGGTATCATCGGCAAGGATCCCGAAGTAGAACACGAACAGGTGTACCGCGATTAACGGAATGATCAGGCCATGCTGGGCACCGAGGGTAACAATAACCGGTGCCATCAAGGTCGAGACCACGATGTAGTTTGCCGTGGTAGGTAGGCCCATACCGAGGATCAAGCTGATCAAAGCTGTGAACAGCAGCATCAGCATGATATTACCTCCGGAGATGAATTCAACGAACTCGGTCATTACCAACCCGATCCCGGTGAGGGTAACCACGCCAACTACGATACCGGCGGCGGCGGTGGCCACACCGATACCGATCATATTACGAGCACCGGAAACCAGACTCTCGAGCAGGTCGATAACCCCTTCCTTACCGGCTTCTGCCAATGTCTTCTCTTTGTTGAACAGCGCCAGCAACGGGCGCTGGGTCAACAAGATAAAGATCATGAAAACAGTCGCCCAGAAAGCTGAAAGCCCTGGTGAGAAGCGCTCTACCGTCAGACACCAAACCAGCACAACAATCGGCAGTAGGAAGTAAAGACCTGATTTCATCGTCGGCCCCGGATCAGGGACTTCGGTAATATCGGCGTTTGGATCTTCAAGCGCGTGATCTTGGTAGTCGGCTGCCACTTTGATCAATGCGACATAGGCGATCAGGATCACCGCAGCGATCATCGGGGTCGCTGCCGCGCCAAAGACATCCTTAGTCCAGCCAACGCCGTAGTAGACTATGGCACTGAGCACAACCAAGCCGAGGATGGTGCCACAGAAAGATAGCAAGCTCTGGGCAAGGGTCGGCTTATAGCGACGTTCTAGGCCGGACATTCCAGCCTTACAGGCTTCCAGGTGCACGATGTAAATCAGTGCAATATAGGAGATCAGCGCTGGCAGCAATGCGGCCTTGATTACTTCGACGTAAGAAATCCCGACGTATTCCACCATCAGGAAGGCTGCAGCCCCCATGATAGGCGGGGTCAGCTGGCCATTGGTTGATGCGGCCACTTCGACGGCACCTGCTTTAGTGCCCGGGAAGCCAACCTTTTTCATCAGCGGGATGGTAAAGGTACCGGTGGTAACCACGTTGGCAATCGATGAGCCTGATACCAGGCCAGACAGACCCGAGGCGACAACTGCCGCTTTGGCCGGGCCACCACGCATATGACCAAGCAGCGAAAAGGCTACCTTAATGAAGTACGCACCGGCTCCGGCACGTTCTAGCATGGCACCAAACAATACGAACAGGAATACGAACGAGGTCGAGACGCCAACCGCGATACCGAATACCCCTTCAGTCGTTAGCCACAGGTGCGACATCGCCTTGTTGAGGCTGGCGCCTTTATGGGCGATGACATCCGGCATATGGGGACCGCCGAAGGTATAGAGCAGGAAGACGGCAGCGACAACCATCAACGGTGGACCAAGTGCCCGTCTTGTTGCCTCAAGTAGCAACACCATACCGATGACGGCGACCACGATATCCATCTGGGTGGGGGCACCTGAGCGACCGGCCAGCTGGGTATAGAACAGATAAATATATGCTGCGGCAAAACTGCCCGCCAGCGCAAGGATCCAGTCTATTAAAGGTATCCTGTCTCGCGGCGAATGCTTCAGGGCAGGGTAGGCGGTAAATGCGAGAAAAATCGCAAACGCCAAGTGAATAGATCGGGCTTCGGTGTCGTTCAGGACGCCAAAGTTAAAAATAAACGGTAACGGCGATGCGTACCAAAGTTGGAACAGGGACCAACAAAGTGGAACAAACCACAGGATACGTCCAGCCAGTCCAATCGGGCTTCTTGCCCCGGTATCCGCCTGAGCCACCATATCTTGCACATCTGTCGACGATTGTGTTGTCTTCGTCATGCATAATCCTTCTTCGATGGGCTAGGGTGTGATTAGAATTTATCGGAATGAAAAATAGAGAAACAGCAAGCACCATGAAATGATGCTTGCTGGATAGTGTTGCCTATCGGCAGGATTACTTCAGGTAACCTGCTTCTTTGTAGTATTTCACTGCACCTGGGTGAAGTGGGATAGACAGACCGTCCTTGACCATGTCCTCAGGCTTGAGGTTGGCAAAGGCTGGGTGTAGGCGTTTGAACGTATCGAAGTTCTCGAATACTGATTTCACCACAGCATAAACAACGTCATCAGATACGTCGGTAGAAGAAACCAGCGTTGCTGCCACACCGAAGCTGTTTACGTCACTGTCCGTCCCTTTGTACATGCCGCCCGGCACCGTGCTCTTGGCGTAGTAAGGGTTGTCGGCGACGATTTGGTCAATTTTAGGACCAGTAGCAGGGATCAGTTTGGCATCACAAGATGTGGTTGCTTCTTTGATCGATCCGTTTGGATGGCCAACCACGTAAACGAAGGCATCAATCTTATTATCACAAAGGGCTTGCGAACGCTCGGAGCCTTTTAGCTCAGAGGCCAGTTTGAAGTCTTTGTTGGTCCAACCCATAGCGTCCATCACCACGCCCATTGTCGCGCGGTCACCCGAGCCAGGGTTACCGATGTTCACACGCTTACCTTTTAGATCTTCAACACCGTTGATGCCTGCATCGGTGCGGGCAATGATGTTGAACGGTTCAGTGTGTAGCGAGAACACGGCACGCAACTTCTTGTATGGACCTTGCTCTTCGAATTTGCTTGTACCGTTATAGCCATGGTACTGCCAGTCAGACTGTACGATACCGAAGTCCAATTCACCGGCACGCATGGTGTTGACGTTGTAGATAGAACCGCCGGTAGACTCTACCGAGCAGCGAACATTGTGTTCTTTGCGGTCTTTGTTGACGAGCTTACAAATAGCACCACCTGTCGGATAATAAACACCGGTCACAGAGCCGGTACCGATGGTGATAAAGTTCTGGGCATTGGCCATGCCAGTTGTCATAACTGCGGCAGCAAGTGCACTGACTTTGACGAATTGCTTAAATGCCATGTTTGTCCCTTCCTAGTTGTTGTTATTTCCAGAGAAAAGCCTTTTCCATCTGTGGTAAGGCATACCTACCTGAGGGTAATTCATTGCTGAATCTGAGCAATGATATCAAAACAAATCAATAACTTTAAAACTATGTTAATGAAAATGAGGCGGTTACAGGGTGGAAATAGTTACTGACACTAATGGGGGGTAGAATAATTATTTAAAGCAATCAATGGCTTGCAGAAGGCGTGAGGGTTTGGTGAAAGTTTGTCTTATTGTGATCTAACTCTCACAAAACCAGGCAGGAAAACGCATAGTTTACTGCCTGGTATCGGGTTGGCTATAAGCAATTACTTGCTGTAGTCAAATAGTTCGCAGACAGAGTCGAATAGCTCTGCTGTTGAAATCGAATTGGTTGGTGTGATGAAGATAGTATCGTCACCTGCAACCACGCCTAAGATCCCTTCTGCTTTACCTAGGGAGTCTAGTAAGCGGGCAATAACCTGCGCTGCACCTGGACCGGTATGGATAACAACCAAAGCGCTGTTATAGCCGATCTCCATCACTAACTCTTTGAGTGGGCTGCTGGTTGTCGGTACGCCAAGCTCTACTGGCAGGCAGTAGACCATTTCCATTTTCGCATTGCGGGTACGTACCGCACCGAATTTGGTTAGCATGCGAGAAACTTTGGATTGGTTGATATTGTCGAACCCCTGAGCCTTCAATGCGTCGACGATTTCACCTTGAGAGCTGAATTTCTCTTCTTTTAGAATTGCCTTGAACGCTTTGACTAGGCGTTCTTGTTTATCTGAATTTCGCATAAGTAAATTTCATGTGCAGGGACGAGGTGCTGTATTCTGGCACAACCTTTCGGCTCCTAGCAAACAGTGTTCAAGTAAACTGGTGCATGTATCACCATTATAGAGGGAAAAATTGAATAGATATTGAGGTGTATGCAGGTTTTACGCGCGAGCCTCGTCAAGTTATGGTTGGGAAATGTTATAGGGATGTAGCACATTTTATTCTTGCTTATGCGCGATATCGCAAAGCTGGTGGCATCTGATTGTATTTCTTGATTGGTTACTATAACGTCAGTTCTGTCTTTGATATGAAATCAGTGTTTTAAATCGACTGTGATTTCATATGATTAGGTCTGAAAATTATATACTTCTATCGTAAAGGAGAACGAACATGAAAGTTGCTGTAATTGGTGCGGCCGGTGGTATCGGCCAGGCTCTTGCCCTGTTGCTCAAGAATCGTCTGCCAGCAGGTTCGGATCTGGCGCTGTATGATATTGCCCCAGTAACACCAGGCGTTGCGGCTGATCTGAGCCATATCCCAACTCCTGTCTCTATTAAGGGATACGCGGGTGAAGATCCAACTCCGGCACTGGAAGGTGCTGATGTTGTTCTTATTTCAGCGGGTGTTGCCCGTAAACCAGGGATGGATCGTGCCGACCTGTTCAACGTGAACGCAGGCATTGTTAAATCGCTGGCTGAAAAAATCGCGGTTGTTTGTCCGAAAGCTTGTGTGGGTATCATTACTAACCCAGTGAATACGACAGTAGCCATTGCTGCTGATGTATTGAAAAAAGCAGGTGTTTACGACAAGCGCAAGCTATTCGGTGTAACCACATTGGATGTTATTCGCTCTGAGACATTTGTTGCCGAGCTGAAGGATGTTGATCCGGGCGAGGTGCGTGTACCAGTGATCGGTGGACACTCAGGCGTTACTATCCTACCGCTTCTATCTCAGGTTGAAGGTGTTGAGTTCACTGAAGAAGAAATCAAAGCATTGACTCCACGTATCCAGAATGCGGGTACTGAAGTGGTAGAAGCTAAAGCGGGTGGCGGCTCAGCGACCTTGTCTATGGGTCAGGCGGCTTGTCGTTTCGGCTTGTCACTGGTTCGTGCACTACAGGGCGAAACTGGCCAGGTTGAGTGTGCTTATGTCGAAGGTGATGGTAAGCATGCCCGCTTCTTCGCTCAGCCTATTCTACTAGGTAAAGAAGGTGTCGAAGAGGTGATGGATTACGGTGCGCTAAGTGCATTCGAGCAAGAAGCACTGGAAGGCATGCTGGAGACGCTTCACGGTGATATCGCTAAAGGCGAAGAGTTTGCGGCTAAGTAACTTCTAAGCATGTAAACCTCTGTATAAAAAGAAGCGGCCAACAGGCCGCTTCTTTTATATCTGGGGAAAATCCGCTCGTGTGATGTTTAATAGTAGTTATCGCATCCGGTATGGAGCTGGGGTTGGTCAACAAGATCATTGCAGTTGATGTTGATCCGGCGGTGATCACTCATGTTCTCGATGATCGCCGTGTTGTGCTCTTGATCCACATCGATAACTTCAGCGACGCCCTGTTGGTATTCAACCCACATTCCAGGCTTCAGTTCTTTTGCTTGCATAATGGCCTCCTGTCATGATCTCGATGATCCAGCCGTTATTGATATAACTATAGGATATTGTGAAATTACTGATTGGGTACGGCTGGAGGCGATGGGGAGATCAAAAAAGCCCACCGAAAGGCAGGCTTTTTGTTGGGCGCTAGTAGAAGCGCTTATAAGAGCGCTAAAGGAGCGACCTTTACTTGTTGCGGTGCACAGCCAGGTGGGCCAGCGCAACAAGTGCATCTTTGTATTCGCTATCGGCAATCTGGGCCAGGCTAGTGATTGCCTTCTCGGCTTCTTCTTCTGCGCGCTGCTGGGTGTATTCCAGCGAGCCAACTTGCTTCATGCATTCAAGGATAGGCTCTAGCTTGTCCAGGCCATTGCCTTTCTCGATAGCTTCGCGGATCATTGCTGCCTGCTCGGCATTACCGTGTTGCATCGCGTGCAGTAGAGGCAGGGTAGGTTTACCTTCGGCCAGATCATCACCGACGTTTTTGCCCATCTCCTCGCCATCAGCGTTGTAGTCCAGTACATCGTCAATCAGCTGGAAGGCGGTACCCAAGTAGCGACCGTAATCTTGCAGGGCGCGTTCGGTATCTTCTGGAGCTTCGACAAGAATAGCGGAGATTTGGGTTGCAGCTTCAAATAGGCGAGCGGTCTTGGAGTAGATCACCTGCATATAGCTTGCTTCGGTGGTATCGGGATCGTTGCAGTTCATCAGCTGCTGCACTTCACCTTCTGCGATCACATTGGTCGCTTCGCTCATGACATCGAGGATCCTCAAGGATCGTAGGCTTGTCATCATCTGGAATGAGCGGGTGTAAATGTAATCCCCAACTAATACACTGGCGGCATTACCGAACATTGCATTGGCGGTCGCTTTGCCACGGCGCATATCCGACTCATCGACAACATCGTCATGAAGTAGGGTGGCAGTATGGATAAACTCCACAAAGGCCGCTGCGGTGGTGTGTTGTTCGCCTTGATAGCCAAGGGCACGGGCTGCCAGTACAGCAAGCATCGGGCGTATGCGTTTGCCGCCGCCGCTGACAATGTAAAAACCTAGTTGATTAATGAGGGCTACATCTGAGTTCAGTTGAGCCAGTATCTTCGCGTCGACTTGTGCCATATCATCGGCAGTGAGCGCTTGGATAGCTTTGAAATCCATTGTACATCCAGCAAAATAATGTGCCGCACCCGGCGGATTGTTATGCGTGTCGGTTGTAAGCTTAACTGATTTGACCCAAGCACGAAAAGCTCGCCCCATAAGATGGGAAGTGGCTCACAGCAAGGCTCAAAAGGGTTGCATAGTTAAGATTTGTTAATCAACCGAGATAAATTAATTATCGAATATTACACTAAAAGACAGCAATCTTCATAACCTCGATTGCGTTTAAATCGATGACTTTTATTACTGAGCAGCTTTTCGCCAATTTTCTTTGCACAATCGCTTGCCAGTAGCCCTAATTTCGCGTAACATTCGCGCCCTATTGATGACAAGATTAAGCGCATACCCATTGCCCAAAATATACGTGGCAAATGGCCTATGCGGACAAGCGGAGTAAGACATGTACGCTGTTTTCCAAAGTGGTGGTAAACAACACCGTGTAAGCGAAGGCCAAACCCTACGCTTAGAAAAACTAGACGCTGAAACTGGCGCTAGCATTGAATTTGACTCAGTACTTCTAGTAGCTAACGGCGAAGAAGTAACTGTAGGCGCACCTTTCGTAGCTGGCGGTAAAGTAACTGCTGAAGTAGTTACTCACGGTCGTGGCGATAAAGTAAAAATCGTTAAGTTCCGTCGTCGTAAGCACTCTCGTAAGCAAGCGGGCCACCGTCAGTGGTTCACTGAAGTCAAAATTACTGGCATCAGCGCTTAATAACAGGAGAATTTAAAGATGGCACACAAAAAAGCTGGCGGTTCTACTCGTAACGGCCGTGATTCAGAAAGTAAACGTCTTGGTGTTAAGCGTTTCGGTGGCGAATCTGTACTAGCAGGTAACATCATCGTACGTCAGCGTGGTACTAAATTCCACGCAGGTAACAACGTAGGCCTAGGTAAAGACCACACTCTATTCGCTCTATCTGACGGTAAAGTGAAGTTCGAAGTTAAAGGTCCTAAGAACCGTAAATTCGTTTCTATCGAAGCTGAATAATTCAGTCTCGACACGAATGATAAAGCCCTGCCTACTGGCGGGGCTTTTTGTTTATGGGGGGCTTTATGCCACAGCAAAATCCCTTGCTAGGGATGTCCCTGGCGTTGCTGACCGCCGTATTTTGGGGAGCGCTGCCCATTGCAATGAAGCAAGCTGTCGAGGTAATGGATCCTTTTACCATCGTTTGGTATCGATTTATGACAGCGGCCACTGGATTGGGCCTGTGGTTAGCCTACCGACGTAATCTGCCCAGCCTCAGCGGGCTAGGGCGCAAGGGAGCTATCCTGTTGTTACTGGCAAGCCTCGGGCTTGCAGGTAACTTTGTACTGTTCAACAGCTCACTGTCGTACCTTAATCCTGCGGTTGTGCAGGTGATCATGCAGTTGGCACCGATGATGTTACTGCTATCCAGCGTATGGCTGTTTAAAGAGACTCTGGGCAAGCACCAGGTTATCGGGGTGGTTGCATTGCTATCCGGCTTGCTGCTGTTCTTTAATGAGCGCCTGGCCGAGCTGTTTACCAGTATGAGCGCATACACTACCGGAGTGTTGTTGGCAGTTGCCGCCGCTATGGTTTGGGTAGTCTACGCCCTGGCACAAAAGCGCATGCTAAGGCAGTTTTCGTCACCGCAGATCTTGCTGATGATCTACGTGATCTGTGCCTTGATCTTGATGCCGGTCGCAACACCCAGCCAGATCCAGCTGATGGATCAACGGCAGTTAGGGATGCTGATCTTCTGCTGCCTCAATACATTGGTGGGATACGGTGCCTTCGCCGAAGCGATGGCGCGCTGGCAGGCATCGCAGGTCAGTGCAGTGATCACCTTGGCACCCCTGTTCACGATCCTGTTTGTGGATTTGGCCAGTTTGGTCTGGCCTGACTATGTTGCGCCAGCAGCCCTGAACCAATGGGGCTATGCCGGAGCAATGGTCGTCGTCGGTGGTGCGATGTTTAGCGCTATCGGTCATCGCTTGCTGAAGCGAAAGTAATAATTGGACACCAGCGTTGCCCACGGTTGTGCGCGACAAAAGGCCGGATAAGCACGACGTTTGGTTGTACAATAGGTTAATAGCAACTTGGACTGAACGAGCCGGGTTGAAGAATTTTAACGCCACAGTGCGGAGAAAGAGATGAAGTTTGTAGATGAAGCGGTGATTCGAGCCGATGCTGGTGATGGTGGTAATGGTACCGTCAGTTTCCGTACTGAAAAGTATGTACCGAAGGGCGGCCCTGACGGTGGTGACGGTGGTGACGGTGGTGACGTTTACCTACTGGCTGATGAAAACCTCAATACACTAATCGACTACCGCTTTGTAAAATTCTACGCCGCTGAACGTGGCGAAAATGGTCGTGGCGGTAACTGTACCGGTAAACGTGGTGCCGACAAGGTCCTAAGTGTTCCTGTTGGTACCCGTGCGGTTGATGAAGAGACTGGCGAAGTTATTGCTGACTTGACGCAGCATGGCATGAAGATCATGGTCGCGAAAGGTGGCTTCCATGGCTTGGGGAACACCCGTTTCAAGTCTTCTGTGAACCGCGCGCCGCGTCAGAAAACAATGGGTACCAAAGGTGAAGTACGCCACCTTCGACTGGAGCTATTGCTTCTGGCCGACGTGGGTATGCTAGGTTTGCCTAATGCGGGTAAATCGACCTTTATTCGTTCTGTATCAGCCGCAAAACCGAAAGTGGCTGACTATCCGTTTACGACACTTGTGCCAAGCCTTGGTGTGGTGCGTGTCGATAGCGATCGTAGCTTCGTGGTTGCCGATATCCCGGGCTTGATTGAAGGTGCCGCTGACGGTGCTGGTTTGGGTATTCGTTTTTTGAAGCACCTTGAACGCTGTCGTGTACTATTGCATATGATTGACCTGCTACCGGCTGACGGTTCAGATCCAATTGAGAATGCATTTACCATCATCAATGAGCTGAACCAGTACAGTGAAAAGCTAACCAACAAACCACGTTGGCTTGTCTTTAACAAAGTAGACTTGATGCCGGAAGAAGAAGCACAAGAGAAGATCGAAGAGATCTTGGATGCTTTGGCATGGGATGAAGGTTACTACTGTATCTCGGCACTAAACCGTATGGGTACCAAAGAGCTGACCTACGATCTTATGCGCCAGATCGAATCGATGCCTGCTGTTGACTTTGAAGACGATGAAGAAGAGTCTGAAGAGAAGAAAGTTGAGTTCAAGTGGGACGATTATCACGAACAGCAAATTAAAAATGCTGAGAAGAGTGATGACGACGATGATGACTGGGATGATTGGAACGAAGACGATTACGACGTCGAAATCATCTACAAGCCATAACAGCCTGTACTCAGTACGTAGAAAAAACCGCCTTCAAGGGCGGTTTTTTTGTGCCTAATCAAGCTGAACTTTGTAAATTTGTATGATAATTCATCATCCAGATCACAAATTTGAAGCAGGGGGCAGAGGTGGAAGAGCCAAATGGGGAGCTGGCCGAGCCAGTACAGCGGGAAATTTCCCGGCTGGCAGTATTGGCTGGGCAAAGGTTATTGCAACACGGGGCGGAGAGCACCTTGGTGATGGATGTCGCCAGGCGGCTAGGGCTGGCCTTGGGAGCCGACAGTGTCGAAGTGTCTCTTTCGGCCAGTTCGATGGTTTTGACGACCTTGAGTGACGGCCGCTGTATCACCACCACCAGGCGGTGCCAGGATCGCGGCATCAACATGCAGGTGGTCACCGAGATCCAGCGGGTGTGTATCATGGCCGAGCGGGGCGTGCTGGATGTTGACGGGGTGCACCAGCGGCTCGAGCAGATCAAACCGATGCGCTATAACCGCTATTTGGTGATTGTGATGATTGGGCTGTCATGTGCCTCGTTCAGTCGGTTGGCTGGTGGTGATTGGCCGGTATTTGCGCTGACTTTTTTTGCCTCGGCGGTGGGGATGTTTGTCCGCCAGGAAATCGCCCATTGCCATTTCAATCCACTGCTTAATTTCGGGGTGACCGCTTTTGTCACCACTTTGATTTCCGGGTTTGGGCAGGTGTATCAAATTGGTGAAGCGCCGTTCTTGGCGATGGCGTCCTCGGTATTGATGTTGGTGCCGGGGTTCCCGCTGATCAATGCTATTTCGGATATGGTTAAGGGCTACTCCAACATGGGGATAGCCCGTTGGACCATGGCCAGCTTGCTGACCCTCTCTACCAGTATGGGGATTGTTGCGGCCATGAATGTACTCGGTGTGTGGGGGTGGCTGTCATGATTTCTGTCGACTTTTTACTGGCCCTTCTCAATGACATGTTTTTCGCACTGATCCCGGCTGTCGGCTTTGCCCTGGTGTTCAACGTGCCACCTAAAGCGTTGAAGTACTGTGCCATCGGTGGGGCGCTTGGTCACGGCTGTCGCTTTGCCCTAATGCACTGGGGACTATCGATTGAGTGGGCAACCCTGTGTGCGGCAACCCTTGTCGGTATGATCGGCGTGCATTGGTCACACCGTTTCCTTGCCCACCCCAAGGTCTTTACCGTTGCGGCGATGATCCCGATGGTCCCCGGCGTGTTTGCCTTCAAGGCGATGATTGCCCTAGTGGAAATTAACCATAGAGGTTTTACCCCTGAACTTTGGGGTCTGCTGGTGGAAAATATGCTCAAGGCGGTCTTTATCGTGGCTTCTCTCGCAATTGGCCTCGCTATGCCCGGCTTGCTGTTTTATCGCCGCCGTCCTGTGGTATAACTCTGCCAACAGGAAAAAGGAGAAAGTATGAAGATCAGTATGGTTGCCGCTATGGCCAAGTTGAGGGTAATCGGTAAAGACAACGCCATGCCATGGCATCTGCCAGCCGATTTTGCTTGGTTCAAGAAAGTGACGATGGGCAAGCCGGTGGTGATGGGACGCAAAACCTTCGAGTCGATTGGTCGTCCATTGCCGGGCAGACACAATATCGTGATCAGCCGTAATACAGCCTACCAGGCTGAAGGTGTCACCGTTGTTGCCGATATCGAAGCGGCAAAGCAAGCGGCGGGTAATGTCGAGGAGTTGATGGTGATTGGTGGAGGGAGTATCTACACCGCATGCCTGGAAGATGCCGACCGCCTTTACCTGACCTTCATTGACTTGGATGTTGAGGGCGATACCCAGTTCCCAGACTGGGGGAACGGTTGGCAGGAAGTGCACAGTGAGTCCTATGCGGCCGATGAGAAAAATGCCCACGATATGCGCTTTGTGATCCTTGAGCGCTAATTGGGGTTCAGACCAACCGAAAGAGGCTTGCCATCGAGCAAGCCTCTTTTGATACAAGGAGAGTCAGCCGTATTTTAGGCGTGTACCGGGCAAGCTTGCTCGAAGCGTGCACCATCCTCCCAGCGAAGCAAGGTCATGCTGTTGCCCCAGACGCAGCCTGTATCGAGTCCTATCACTTGGCTGTCTTCATAACCCATCAGTGCTGCCCAGTGGCCAAAAATCATCTTCTTGTCCATCTCAGGGCGTTTTAGCGTGAACCAAGGCACCAATTGGTCGTCAGCGGTATCTTGTGGGGATAGTTTGCAGGCCATATCGAGCCGACCATCCGGGTAGCAGAAGCGCATCCGGGTAAAAGCATTAATGGTATAGCGGTAGCGCTCGATACCTTGCAGATCTGCCGACCATGAATCGGGCCCGTTGCCGTACATGTTCTTTAATAGCCAAAGGTAATCATTACCTTGTAGCACACGCTCAACCTCTCTGGCCTGCTTTCGTGCTTGTTTCAAGCTCCATTGGGCAGGGATCCCGGCATGGGTCATCACAAAGGGCAACTCTGGATGCTCGGCCAGTAGTGGCTGGTGGCGAAGCCAGTGCAGCAGTTCATCGCGGTCTGGTGCGTCAAGAATAGGCTGGAGCTTGTCCTTGGGTTTGTTTTTGGCAATACCTTCGGCTACCGCGAGCAGGTGCAGATCGTGATTGCCCAGTACCGTAGTGGCCTGCTTGCCCAGACTTTTGACAAAGCGCAGAGTGTCTAGCGAGAGAGGACCGCGGGCGACAAGATCGCCGGTGAGCCAAAGCTGATCGTGCTGTGGATCAAAGCTGGTAGTATCGAGCAGCTGGCGCAAGTCATCGAGGCAGCCCTGGATATCGCCAACAAGATAGGTCGACATAGTGATCCTTTAGTGGAGTATATTTGGCACTGACAAGCGGAATGGCGAGATTTCGGCGACAAACTCGTCACCGGTTTCATTAACCATGACGTAATGCCCCTGCATGACTCCCAACGGGGTCTCAATGATAGTGCCACTGGTGTAGGTGTATTCTTCATTGGCCGGAATAGTCGGTTGCTCGCCGACAACCCCTTCACCTTCAATCACCAGCTTCTTGCCGTTGGCATCGGTGATCAGCCAGCGTCTGCTGAGCAGTTGTGCTTCACCGGCTCCCAAGTTGGCGATGGTGATGGTGTAGGAAAAAACATAGCGCTGGTTGTCAGGCTCGGATTGCTCTTCGATGTAGTGGGTGACGACCCGGCATTTGATAGTTGGAGTTACGCTCGTTGTCATTGTTATGCTTCCTTTCTTGGCTAGCTAACGGCACCTTATAGCTGTGCCGGTAGCTCAGGCAATTTCCCTGGCGAACGCAAATTATTTGGTGTGGTTTGCATCCAGCCAGTTTGCCATTGCGACAAACTGTTCCAGCGTCAGGTTCTCCGGACGCATGCTTGGGTTGATCCCCAGTGCTTCCAGTTGTTCACCTGTCAGCAGTGCCTTGTAACAGTTGCGGATGGTCTTGCGGCGCTGGTTGAAGCCTTCGCGACAAACACGATCCAACCACTTAAGGTTAGTACATGGGTGCGGCAGGGTTTCATATGGCGTCAGGCGAACAACGGCAGAGTCAACCTTTGGTGCTGGCTTGAATGACTCAGGCGGCACTTCCAGTACTGGCATAACGCGGCAGTAGTACTGGGTCATTACGGTCAAGCGACCGTACGCCTTGCTGCCAGGGCCTGCTGCCAGGCGGTTTACGACTTCTTTTTGCAGCATGAAGTGCATATCTTCGACATGCTCATGGAATGAAAGCAAATGGAAGATCAGCGGTGTAGAGATGTTGTACGGCAGGTTGCCGAAAATACGCAGCTTGTTGTTTTCCTTAAGAAGCTGCGTGAAGTCGAAACGCATCGCATCACCTTCGTGGATAGTTAGCTTGTCAGCTAGATCCGGATGATTACGAAGACGCTCGGCCAGATCACGGTCAAGTTCGATAACCGTGAACTTATCAACCATTTTGCCTACAGGCTCGGTGATTGCACCAAGGCCAGGGCCGATTTCAACCAGGTTTTGACCTGGACGAGGGTTAATTGACGAAACAATACCGTCAATGATGTATGGGTCGTTCAAAAAGTTCTGGCCAAAGCGCTTACGGGCGCGGTGACCTAGGTGGACTTGATCGCTGCTCATGCTTGTTTTTCTACCAATTCGAGGGCGTGTGATAGCGCTGTCCAAAGGCTACCCGTGTCCGCCTGTCCAGTACCGGCAAGTTCCAGTGCGGTACCATGATCTACTGAAGTTCTGATGAAGGGCAGGCCTAACGTAATGTTGACTGATTTACCAAAGCCTTTGAATTTCAGCACTGGTAGCCCTTGATCGTGATACATGGCCAGAACCGTGTCGGCATCGGCCAGGTATTTTTCTTGGAAGATGGTATCTGCTGGCAGCGGGCCAATCAGATCCATGCCTTCCTGCTTGCGGAGTTGCTCCAGCGCCGGGCTGATCACATCGATCTCTTCGGTGCCCAGGCAGCCATCTTCGCCAGCGTGTGGATTTAAGCCACAGACGTATATTTTGGGTTCGGCAATGCCGAACTTGCTGACCAAGTCAGCATGCAGGATACGAATCACCTGCTGCAGCCGCTCTTCGGTAACGGCCTTGGATACACAAGCCAAAGGGATATGGGTCGTGGCCAAAGCCACGCGCAACCCCTCGGTCGCCAGCATCATTACTACCTGAGCAGTATTCGATTGCTGGGCAAAAAACTCGGTATGGCCGCTGAACGATACTCCCGCCCGGTTGATCACCCCTTTATGGACTGGGCCGGTAACGACAGCTGCAAATTCACCACTCATACAGCCCTTGGCTGCTCGCTCCAAGGTACTGAGCACATAGTGGCCATTCTGCTCATTGAGTGTGCCTGCTTCCACTGTTGCTGCCAGTGGAATATCGGCAACCACCAAGGTGCCAGCCTGGTGTGGCTCGGCTGCTTGGCTCGGGTCATAGGTTTTGACAACCAATGGTAAACCGAGCTGGGCTGCACGTTCTACCATAAGCTGGGCGTTTGCACAAATAACAAGTTGGTGTGGCCAATCTTGCTGCGCAAGGGCAAGTACCAAATCAGGCCCAATGCCTGCCGGCTCGCCCGGGGTGATGGCTATTCGTTTAACCTTGGTCATCGGCACGTTCCGGCTGTTCGATGAAGGCACCAGCGCGCAGTTCCTGCAACCAGGCCTGGGCTTCTTCGTTGAATTTACGGCTGAATAGGATGCGGTAGGCACGGTTCTTCACCGCTGCATCTGTACGGTCGACATCGCGGCGGTCCAGAACCTCGACAATGTGCCAGCCATGTACCGTCTTGAACGGTTCGCTGATCATGCCTTCCGGCAGTGTTTCTACTTTTTCTTTGAACTCAGGAACATAAAGGTCAGGTGTCTGCCAACCAAGTTCACCACCGTTCGCAGCTGAGCCAGGGTCAGCACTCAACGCCTGGGCCGCATCAGCAAAGCTACGCTCACCCGCCAAGATGGAGCGGCGGGCTTGTTCTAGTTGCTCTTTGGCGCCTTCATCGCTAAGGATCACTGAGGTTTTCACCAAAATATGGCGGGCATTCACTTCAGTGACTGATACGGTTTCCAGCCCATCTACCTGGTTGATCTTCAGGATGTGGTAGCCAACACCGCTGCGGAAAGGACCGACGATAGCACCGGTACCCTGTGATTGGATTTGGTCAGCAAAAATGGTTGGCATTTCTTCTTTGCGCATCCAGCCCCATTCACCGCCCTGCAGGGCTTTAGGACCTTTTGAGTAGCTGTAGGCCAGGTTGGCAAAGTCAGCACCGTCTTTTAGCTCATTGACCAGTTGCTGAGCTTCTTTGGCGACTTCGTCACGCTCGACAGAGCTCGCTCCTTCTTCAACGCGCAGTTGGATATGACTGATGTTGTAGCGTACGCCTTGCTGCTCTTGCTGGCTCAGCTGGCCGGCGAGGGTTTCCACTTCCTGCGGCAGGATGTTGATCCGGCGGCGAACCTGAATGGTACGGGCTTCGCTGGCTGTCATGTCACGACGCATTTGTTCGCGGAAAATTGAATAGCTGATGCCATTAGCTGCCAGCATTTGCTGCAGCTGGCCAACGGTCATCTGCTGCTCGGCAGCCATCTGGTTGATTGCTTGATCAAGGCGGTTATCGTCGATGCGGATCCCGAATTGTTCGGCCTGTTGGAGCTGAAGGGTTTCCATTACCAACTGATCCATTATTTGGTTGATCAGTACATCGTCCGGCGGCAGTGGTTGGTTCTGGCCCGCAGCATTCATGCGGACTGTTTTCAGCATGGCATCGACATCGCTTTGTAGGATCACACTGTCGTTGACGATCGTGACAATACGATCAAGCTCTTGGGGTGCGGCAACGGTGCCGGCAGAAAGGCCCAGTAGTGCAATACCGAGCAGGCTAGACTTCCAATTTTTCATAGTTTGTTTCCATCGGGCGCCGGAGCGCGTTAAATCTTGACTGGAAGGGCAAAGCCCTTCCATCTGTTAATTATTGAGGTAGAAAGGGCGGCCATAGCCAATAGAATTATTGTCGCTCGTGGTACCAATTGGTGCCAATCCAAGTCCAATTAGGCTGAACGAAATACTGAAATTTTGTTCGTATTCAGCTGGGCTTGAAGACACATTTGAGCGTGTCTGCAGATATTCATTATATCCCAGGCTGATCATCCAGCAGGCTGTACGGAAGTTGAGGCTAATTTGCCCTTCCAGCATTTGGTTCTCTGTCAGGTCGTGGTAGTAATCACCGCGCAGTGTTACCCCATCATAGATAGGGAAACCGGTCGAAAAGCCAAGTTGGGAAATACCGTCTTCGGTATAGCGGTTGAGCTGATCTTCATCGAGGATGTTGTCAAGCAGGTACTCTTTTGAAATGTAACGGTAGTTCACTTGGCTAAATGTACCACCTTCACGATATTCAATGGCACCATTGGCAAACTGAAGATCTTTCTTGCTGGCGTCATACTGCAAACCGCCATGGAAGAATAGCCAGTCATCGTAATTGAAGTCAGATTCCAAGGCCGTGGCTGAGTAGTTCGGACTGGTTTCTGTATCGGTATCCAGGTTTCTACCAGAATCATTTAGATAGAAAATCTGTCCCACCGCAATATTAAAGCGTTCTTTGAACTGACTATCGAAGTAGCGCGATGTAGCACCCACGGTGAATTGATTTGCTGCAGCAATTCGGTCAACACTGGAATAGCGCTTGTCGCGGAACAGGCCGTAGTAATCTGTTTGCATCAATGTTGTGTCATAAGCATCATAGATACCTTGTTGATCAACATCTTTGACATATAGGTACTGGACTTGTGGTTCCAGACTTTGGGTGTAGCTGTTACCCCAGAGCAGGGTATCGCGCTCAAGGTATAAACCTGAGTGGATACGGATACTCGGTACGGTTCGCGAAACGCTTTCTTCTAGTTCTAGGCCTTTGTCGATGATTTCCTGGGCATTAGGATCAAAATCCTGATTGTAATAGGTATACATCAGCTTGGCTTCGCTGGTTACCGACCACCAAGGGGTGGCATATGGCAGCGTCAGAGTTGGCTCGAAGTGAACACGGTCTGCAGTTGGTTTATCCGGATTATCATTTTCAAATCGGCTGACATGGCTATTCAAAGAGAAATCTAAGCCATAGGGCATGTCATCGTAGTAGTAGTTTGCCTCTACCTGTGGCATTAGGCGGTAGCTCGATGAAACGCCCAGCGTTAATGGCTGGAAATCCCTGACACGTAACGTTGAATCCCAATTCAGGTCACGGTATGACACTTCAGCTGTTTGCAGCAGGTTGTTATCTTCTCGTTCACCAATGCTGGAATCGATATCCGAGAAATATGTTGGATCACTAACCTTGCTGTAATCTATTTCGAACAACCAGTGTTGGTTATACATACCGTTGTGGGACCAGTTGAAGCCCCAGCGAGGGTCTTTGTCAGAGTCTTTCTGATCGCTGCCTAGGTATTCGCCGGATAGACTACCTACACCAAAATCGGTTAAATACCGGAACTCGGAGTTGAGTTGCAAACCCCGGTTGCTCATGTACTTCGGCGTGATGGTCATGTCGTAGTTGGGCGCGATGTTCCAGTAGAACGGTGTTTCCAGCTCGAAACCATCACGGGAGCCGTAGCTGACTGATGGATATAGGAAACCTGTTAGACGCTCATCACCTACGGGGACTCGCAGGTAAGGCATATAGAAAACGGGAACATTAGCCACTTCGAAACGGGCGTTGTAAAGGTCGGCAAACGGCGAGTCGTTTTCTCGCTCAATACTTGTAGCTGAAAATTGCCAGCTTTTGTCACCTGGTGGACAGGTAGTATAGGTGCCGTTTTTCAAACGGTAGTAAGAGATACCGTTTTTGGTCACCCTTTCGGCTTCACCGCGGCCTGCTTCACAGGTCATGTTGTAGACGGCGTTATCCAGTTGCGAGTCTTCGGTATCCAGGTTGCTCTGGATTCGGTCCGAGTAAACCTCGATGGTACCATCATGGAAGTAGACGTTCCCTTCGGCTGTCACAATATTGGTTGGCTGCTCAAGGGTCGCCACGTCCGCTGCGACGGTTCGGTTACCTTGACGCACAACCACATCACCGGTGTAGGTAACACTCTGGTTATTAAGAGCTTCAGCTTGGTCGGCGGTGACTTTGATCGGTTCGTTATTAGGGTCGGCCGGCATTTGATCCGGGGCAATGCAGGTACCACGCACCATCGCCAGTTCGTCAGTTTCATCACTGACCGCAGAGTCGCCATTGGCTTTCTCTGGGGCGGCTTGGTTTGCGTAAGCCACCGTCGGGCCGAAAAGTGCCAGGCTGATCATGGTCGCCAGTAAGCTGCGGGAAGTAGATGACATCTAACTAAACGTTCCTGTAATAAAGTTTTTAGCGCATTTGTTATTGTTAACCGGGTTTTGACAAGCTTTCCCAGTAAATGCCAGCTATGATAATGCAAATTCTATCCGACGGCATCTTTTGGCTCATTTTTTGGCTTTTGCTATCGGGTGTAATGCATGAGAAATATTTCTAAATTTAGCAAATTACCAGAGAGTAGCGAATGCAGGTTTGGGGCAAAATACTTGGAGCATTTTTTGGCTTCCTCCTTGGCGGGCCGTTTGGTTTGTTGTTAGGTCTCTTTTTGGGCCATAAGTTCGATAAAGCACGCGCAAAAATTTATTACGGTGGCGGATTTGGCGGTTTTTCTGGTGGGCAGAGCTCGGCAGAGAGCCAAGCGGCCTTTTTCTATGCGGCATTTGCCGTTATGGGCCATGTAGCAAAAGCCAAGGGGCGGGTGACAGAAGAAGAGATCCGCGTAGCCAGCGTATATATGGATCGGATGGGTCTGCAAGGTGAGTCTCGTCGCCAGGCCCAGGAAGCTTTCCGCGAAGGCAAGGAAGAGCATTTCCCGCTGGAAGAGACCCTGATGAAGGTGCGTCAGGGCAGCGGCGGTCGGGCGGACTTGTTGCAGTTTTTCCTTGAGCTGCAAATTCAGGCGGCATTTGCTGACGGTTCGTTGCACCCGAGCGAGCGCAAGTTGCTGCATGTAATAGCTCGTATTCTGGGCTTTTCTGCACAGCAGCTTGAGCAGCGTCTACATATGCAAGAAGCAGCGTTCCGTTTCCAGCAAGGTGGCTTCCACCAGCAATACCAGCAGCAGGGTGGGGGATTCCGTCAAGCACCAACCAAAGATCAGCTGGCTGATGCCTTCGAGTTGATTGGTGTGCCGGAAACGGCTTCTGCGCAGGAGCTCAAACGGGCCTACCGTAAGCAGATGAACGAGCACCACCCCGATAAACTGGCTGCCAAGGGCTTGCCGCCGGAGATGATGGAGCTGGCCAAGCAGAAGACCCAGGAGCTCCAGGCTGCCTATGATCTGATCCGCAAGGAGAAGGGATTTAAGTAGGGACTTTGTCTTGAGAAAATCGGGCCCTAGAACCAAAAGTAAAAGGCGAGATCGTTGATCTCGCCTTTTTTTCTAGGGCAGGGGAGAATCCTCAGACTTGGTTTTGTGCCTTGCCTGCCACAAACGTATTTAAATTGTCGATAAGTTGGTTGGCGAGGGTTTGAATCGCGCTGTCCGAGCCCCAGGCAACATGTGGGGTGAGCAGCAGGTTGGGCAAGTCGCTGTTGGCAATCAGCGGGTTGCCATCGCCGGCCGGCTCTTCGGTAAACACGTCGCACCCGGCCCCGGCGATGTCGCCGTTGCGCAGGGCGTCGACCAGAGCCTGTTCGTCGACCAATCCCCCTCGGCCTGTGTTGATGACGATGGCACTGTCTTTCATTTGTTTCAGCTCGCCACTACCAATTAAGTTGCGCGTTTCGTCAGTCAGCGGGCAATGCAGGCTGAGCACATCAGCCTGTGCCAGTACTTCATGGAATGGCAGGTAGCCCTCGCGGCTTGTCTCGGCGCCTTTTCTTTCGGCAAAGATCACTTTCATTCCCAGTGCACGGCCGAGTGTTGCCATGGCTTGTCCCAAGCCTCCACTGCCTATAAGCCCCAGTGTCGCCCCGCGGATATCATTGATGGGATGGGTGAAAAAGCAGAACTGTTTTTTCTCCTGCCATACGCCTTGCTGGATATCGCGGTGGTAGCCTAGCAGGTTGCGGCGCAGGGCGAACATCATCGCAATGGCATGCTCAGGCACCGAGTCCACCGCATAGCCGCGGATATTACTCACGGTGATGCCATGTGCACGGCAATAATCGAGGTCGACGTTGTTGGTACCGGTGGCGGCAATGGCGACCATCTTGAGTTTGGGTAATTTTGCCAAGATGTCTGCATCTAGTACCACCTTGTTGGTGATAGCAATAGTCGCGTTTTCCAACCGCTCGATAACCTGATCGGGGCGAGTGGATGGGTACTGTGTCCACTGGTGTTCAAAACTAGGGGAAGGAATCGTGATGTGTGCCGGTATCGTGTCGCAGTCGAGAAAAACAATCTGTTCCATGGCTCGTAATTTAAGGTCGAGGATAATGAAGCCAGTACACACTATCCTCGACAGCCAACTCAAGCCCTATGGTTTGGAATAGTGATCCGGTAGGGTCTTTTGTGGTGCGCCGGAGTAGAACTCACACGGCGCAAACAGGTGCATCGGCTCACCGCTGCGCGGGTGAAAGAAGCTCAGCTCTGCGGCATGGAGTTGCAGACGCAGTGCCATCGCCTTGGCCTCTGGATGGGCGTAGAAGCCATCACCAAGGATTGGATGGCCTAGGGCGAGTAGATGAACCCGCAGTTGGTGGGAGCGGCCTGTGATGGGGCGCAGGCGCACCAGGCAGGTGTTTTCGCCTCTCTCTAGTACCTGATAGTGGGTGACCGAAGGTTTGCCATCTTCGTAGCAGACTTTCTGTTTCGGCCGGTTCGGCCAATCGCAGATCAGAGGCAGATCGACGGTACCGTTATCCAAAGCAATATCCCCAAATACTCTGGCGTAATAGACCTTCTCGGTTCGGCGCTCCTGAAACTGGATTTTCAGATTCCGCTCGGACTGCTTGTTGAGGGCGAGCATGATCAGCCCGGAGGTGGCCATATCAAGGCGATGGATCAGGTGAGAGTCGGGATAGTCGGCCCGAACCCGCGACCAGATGCTGTCATAGAAGGCCGGATCGCGACCGGGGTTTGAGAGCATGCCGGATGGCTTGTTTACCACAATAATATCGTCGTCTTGGTAAAGGATATCCAGCCAAGGCTCCTTGGGCGGGTTGTAGTCTATCTCTGGCAGTGTGCTCATAGCTTTGATCTGTGAAAAAGGTCCGTGAAACGGGAAGGCGGCGATAATATCAACAATTGCTAAGAAGGCAATATCCTTGTTAGCAAATCTGCAGCTGTAAAAAAGCCGCCCGGAAAGGCGGCTTGGTAGGCAGTGAGATTGGGTCTTGAGTTAGCCGTGGCTAACCACAATCAAACGCAGTGAATCTAGCTGAATTTGCGCCTTGGCAATATAGCCGGTCAGCTCTTCGATTTGGTTGTCGATAAGCTCTAGCTCGTCATCACGGATATTCGGGTTAACCGCTTTGAGCGCCTGAAGTCGGTCTAGCTCAGCACGCAGCGTCGCTTCCATCTCGGCCTGTGCTGATTCGCGGATAGTAACCAGTTCACCGGAGACCACTTGCTCAGCACTTTCGATCAAGGTGTGAATGTCTTTTTGTACCGAGTTAACCAGTTTGCTGCCTAGGTGGCGGTTGACCGGGCTCAGCTGGCGGTTGAAGCCTTCGAACTCGACCTTGGCCGACAGGTTGTTGCCTTTGGCATCCAGCAGGATGCGGATAGGCGTCTTCGGCAGGAAGCGGCCGATACCGGATTGCTTCGGTGCCTGCGCATCCACTACATAGACCAGCTCCAGCAGTAGGGTACCGGCAGGCAGCGCCTTGTTCTTGAGCAGTGATACCGCCGTGGTGCCGACACCTTCGGACAGCAGCAAGTCGATGCCGCCCTGGATCATCGGGTGTTCCCAGCTGATGAAGTGCAGGTCTTCACGCGATAGCGCAGTGTCACGGTCGAAAGTGATGGTACAGCCGTCATAAGGCAGACCAGGGTAGCTCGCTACCATCATGTGCTCTGACGGGGTGACCACAATGGCATTCTCGCCTTTGTCGTCCTGGTTAAGGCCGATAGTATCGAACAGGCCAAGGGCGAAGGTCACCAGGTTGGTGTCGCCGTCTTTGCTGCTGATCTCTTCAACCAGCTTCTGTGCATCGGCGCCGCCGTTGGAATGGATCTCCAGCAGGCGGTCACGGCCTTGTTCCAGTTTGCCCTTGAGTTCATTGTGCATGGCAGCGCTGCTCTCGATCAGCTCATCAAGCTGTTCGCCGTCAGGTTTGTCGCTGGCTAGCAGTTCCAATAGGTTGCTGCTGAAGGCATCGTACACAGCACGGCCAGTCGGGCAGGTCTCTTCAAAGGCGTTCAGACCTTCGTTATACCAGCGAGCCAGCAGGGCTTGCGAGGTGCCCTGCAGGTGCGGGACATGAATTTCGATATCACGTTTCTGGCCGATACGGTCAAGGCGACCGATACGCTGCTCCAGCAGGTCGGGGTTATTAGGCAGGTCAAACATTACCAACTGGTTGGCAAACTGGAAGTTTCGGCCTTCAGAACCAATTTCTGAACACAGCAGAACTTGGGCGCCGTCTTCTTCCTGGGCGAAGTAGGCGGCGGCCTTGTCGCGTTCGATGATAGACATGCCTTCGTGGAACACGGTGGCACGGATTCCCTCACGTTCACGCAGGGCTTGCTCAAGGATAAGCGCGGTTTGGGCGCGTGAGCAGATCACCAGTACTTTTTCCTGGCGGTTGGCTTTTAGCATATCCAGCAGCCAGTTGACGCGTGGGTCAAACTGCCACCAAGTCGCAGAGTCGCCTTCGAATTCCTGGTAGATATCTTCCGGGTACAGCAGTTTGAAGGCTTTTTGCTCCACGCTCATCTTGCCGCCCATCATACCGGCAACACGCATCGCGGTTTGGTACTGGGTTGGCAGTGCCAATGGGTACATGTTGAGGTGGCGTTGCGGGAAGCCTTTGATCGCTGCACGGGTGTTACGGAACAGCACGCGGCCGGTACCGTGGCGGTCCATTAGGTTGTCGATTAGCTCGTGGCGAACGGTTTGCTGTTGCTCCTGGTCGATGTCACCGGCTTCGATAATACGCAACATCGGCTCGATATCCTGCTCTGGCAGCAGCTCAACCAAAGTGTTCTTGGCATCGTCATCCAGCTTTTCGCCAGAGAGTAGGCGTGAGACCGCATCGGCAACCGGTGCGTACTGGCGCTCTTCTTCGACAAAGGCTTCGTAATCGTAGAAGCGATCCGGGTCAAGCAGGCGTAGGCGGGCAAAGTGGCTTTCATGGCCCAACTGCTCTGGGGTTGCGGTTAGCAGCAATACGCCTGGTGCTTTTTCCGCAAGCTCTTCCACGACTTGGTACTGGCGGCTCGGCTTGTCTTCGCTCCACTCAAGGTGGTGGGCTTCATCGACAACCAACAGGTCCCAATCAGCATCCAGCGCCTGCTCAAAACGACGGCGGCTCTTGCGCAGGAAGTCCAGTGAACACAGTACGTACTGGGCGGTGTCGAACGGGTTGGCAGAATCTGCAAATGCTTCGACACAACGCTCTTCGTCGAAAATCGAGAAGTGCAGGTTAAAGCGGCGCATCATCTCGACCAGCCACTGGTGCTGTAGTGTCTCAGGCACTAGGATCAGGATACGCTCGGCACGGCCAGACAGCACCTGCTGGTGGATGATCATACCGGCTTCGATAGTTTTACCTAAGCCAACCTCATCGGCGAGCAGAACGCGCGGCGCGTAACGGCGGCCGACTTCATGGGCGATGTACAGCTGGTGCGGGATCAAACCTGCACGCATACCGCACAGGCCGCGTAGCGGGCTCTTGTGCTGCTCGTACTGGTTTTTCAGGGCACGGTAGCGCAATGCAAAGCGATCCATGCGGTCAATCTGGCCGGCAAACATTTTGTCTTGCGGCTTGTTGAAGCGGATTTGGTTGCTGAGGAAAATCTCGCGCAGTGCGACATCCTCTTCACCGGTATCGGTACGGGTACCGATATAGGTAAATACACCGCCGGTTTCATCGACCTGCTCGACCTTGAGCGACCAGCCGTCATGGCTTTCAACCACATCACCGACATTGAACATTACACGGGTCACAGGAGCGTCGTTGCGAGCATAAAGGCGGTTCTCTTCACTGGCAGAGAACATTAGAGTGACGGTTCTGGCATCGACTGCCACGACCGTACCTAGACCCAGATCACTTTCAGTATCACTGATCCAACGTTGACCCAAAGCAAATGGCATAGTGGTTAAAACCTTCTAATTATTTGAAATCAAGGAAAATGCGAAGCCGATGCGCCTGCATTTTTGAACTACACTCAAAGTAATACCGTACTAGATGGTATCCATCACCTGCCGTTGGCAGCGCGTATTGGTATATAAGTGTAGCCAGAATTCGCACCGGTAAAAAAGGGGAGTAATGTTACTGCATGCCGTGAGCAAGGTCACGGTCAATATGACAAGAAAGTACCAAACTGTAACTGTCACATTTATTTAATTATCTCCGGTCTTTAATAGTAACTATCCCGTTAAATCGGGCACAGGAAATACTCTGGTGGAACAACCACCGATTTGTTACCAAGGAGGTACCTATGGATGAAGTTGGTAGGAAAGTTTTCGTTCTCGACACCAATATTCTGCTTCATGAACCCCTCGCTGTTTATTCTTTCAAAGAGCATGATGTCGTCATCCCAATGACTGTGCTTGAAGAGCTCGATCGCATTAAGGACAGTAAGCGTGATGTATCGCGTGATGCCCGTGTTGCCATTCGTGCCCTGGAAGATATTTTCCGCGATGCCACCCCAGAGCAAATTGCCGAGGGGATTCCGCTCAGTCCACAAGGAGGTGAACTAGGAAAGGTTTCAATTTTTGCTGATTACGAGGTGACCGAAACGGTCCATGCCTTTGCCGACAAGGCAGGGGACAACCGTATCCTCAATGGCGTGCTGTTTCTCCAGGCCCACTATGCGCCGCGAGAAGTGGTACTGATCACTAAAGACATCAACATGCGGCTGCGCGCCAAAGGGGCGGGGGTATGTTATGTCGATGACTACCGTACCGACCAGTTGATTGACGATGTCAAAATGCTGACCAAGGGGTTTTACCAGTTTAGCGGTAACTTCTGGGAGCGTGTCGGTGAGTGTTACTCAGAGAAGAAAGGCCGCTCGACTGTACATACCTTGCCTTCGGAGTTATTCGAGGCTCCATTTATCAACCAGTACCTCATTGATGAGGATAGTGACTTTACCGGTCGGGTGCAGTCTATTGATGGTGAAACCCTGACCCTGAAAGACATCGGCCATGAGCGACTGTTGAGTAAACAAGCATGGGGGATCCACCCGAAAAACATCTACCAGGGAATGGCGCTCGATGCCCTGATGGATCCGAAGATTGACCTGGTAATCCTAACGGGCCCAGCCGGGTGCGGTAAAACCATTCTGGCCATGGCGGCAGCGTTGGAGCAGGTGATAGAAAAAGGCATGTATGACAAGATCATCGTGACTCGTAATACCCCGGAAATCGCAGAGTCCATTGGTTACCTACCGGGTACTGAGGAAGAAAAAATGATGCCTTGGCTCGCGGCGGTGACCGACACCATGGAGGCATTACACAAGAATGATGTTTGTACCGATGGCTCGATGAAGTACATCTACGATAAGGCCAATATTCAATTTAAATCGATTAACTTTATGCGCGGGCGTTCAATCCAGAATGCATTTGTATTGTTGGATGAGTGCCAGAACCTTACCGCCTCCCAGATCAAAACCATCATCACCCGTTGTGGGGAGGGCACCAAGCTAGTTTGTTCCGGTAACCTGGCTCAGATTGACTCCAGTTACCTTTCTCCTGTTACCTCGGGCTTGACCTATATCGTCGAGCGTTTCAAGAATTTCGAAGGCAGTGCCAATATTTACCTCAATGGCGTTGTCCGCAGCCGTTTGGCTGAGTTTGCCGAGGAGAACCTATAGTCATATAGGCTCCATACGTTTCCCTTTTCGCAAAAGCGAGCCGACTGGCTCGCTTTTTCCTTTTTGGGCTGTTTTTATACTTCGTTTACTAGGTGCCAGATACTTGGTAACTAGTGACCGAGGTAGTGCTGGAGAGCAGGATCGCTTGGTGAAGCCAAGACCTCCTGGCACGGCCCGAAGACTTTCACTTTGCCCTGGTAGATGAAGGCACATTTGTCGGCAATCTTCAACGCATCTTCCGGGCTGTGGGTGACCATCAGTACCGTGGTGCCTTGCTCCCTAGCGAGCTTCCTGACTAGCTCCAGCATCTCTTTCCTCAGTGCGGGATCAAGCGCCGAGAAGGGCTCGTCTAGCAGTAGTAGAGGCCGCTGGCGGATCAGGCAACGCGCCAAAGCGACCCGCTGGCGCTGGCCACCGGAGAGTTGCTCCGGCAATCGGTCAAGGTAGCTTTGTAACCCCACTTTCGCGGCTGCCACTACCACCTGCTCTTTTTGGGCGCGATCCAGTCTCAGTGCTGGGCTCAGGCCAAGGCCGATATTTTCATACACGCTCAGGTGCGGGAACAGGTTGTGCTCCTGGAACAAGATAGAGAGTGGGCGCTTGGCCGGGTGCAGTTGGCTGATCGGTTGGCCATTGACGGTGAGCGTGCCGCTATCCGGGGTAAGAAAACCGGCGACCATGGCAAGCAGGGTGCTTTTCCCAGCCCCGCTCGGGCCGACGAGGGCGACGATATCCCCGGTATCGACGCTGAGATCGAAGCTAAGCTGGGTGGATTGGCCGGGTTGCTTCGGGTGGTGGAAGCAATGTTGTAATTGCTGCAAATTTAGCATCATGGATTCCGGATGATCAGTTTTTCAACCAAGGAGAATAAGCCTAGGCTGAGGGTGAGCAGGATCAGCGCCGCTACGGCAGCTGCGTCCATCTGGTAGCTGCCGAGCAGCTGGAACAGGTAGAGCGGCAGAGTTTGGAAGTCCTGGCTGCCAAACAACGCGATGGCACCCAAGTCACCGAGTGACAGGACAAAGCCGATAGCCAGAGATTGGGCAAAAGGCTTTTTCAAAGCCCGCCATTCCACCAGTTTGAGCCGTGATAGCCCGGTCATGCCAAGGCTTTGGCACAAGGGCTCATATTGCTGGGCCACATGGAGCATCGGTTGGCTCAGGGTCTTGAGTACATACGGCAGGGCCATCAGGGCGTTGACCGCAACCACCACCCAGAAAGCGGCGGCAAAGGCATCGGTAAAATGGCGCAGTAGCAAGAAGATCCCGGTACTCAAGACCAGTCCCGGCGTGACCAAGATGATAGTACCGATCAGATCTAGGCCGTCCGCCTGCCAGCGGCGGTGCTGGAGGCGCCAGTGCCGGCTGGTCAAAAGAATGGCAACACCACCAATGACCGCCAACAGGCACGCTAAGCTGGCGATTTGCAGTGAGTTGAGTACTGCCTGCCACAGCCCGGGAGCTCCCAGCGAGTCGAGGGTTTGGCTATTGATCCCGGCAATGATAACTGCAGCCAACGGCGGGAGCACCAGCAGCAAGGCAAGGCCGATCCATCCCCAGTCCCAGCAGCGGCTGGCAAGTGAGTCAAATTGGCTTTGGCGCGGGTTAGCGACAGATTGGCTCGAGGTAGCCAGCGGCTTGGCAAAGCGTTGGCTCAACAATACAAGGCTGCAGCACAGCAGCATCTGCCACAAGGCGAGAATAGCACCGCCGGCAAGGTCAAAGTCGTAGCGCAAGGCTTGGTAGATGGCCAGCTCAATGGTGGTTGCCTTCGGGCCGCCGCCCAGTGCCATGATGACGGCAAAACTGGTAAAGCACAGCATAAAGACCAGCCCGACGACATGGGGGAGCTGCTGGCGCAGTCTCGGCCAGGCAACAAAGCGGAAGGTGTGCCAGCTCGACATACCCAGGTGGGTAGCTAGCTGGTGCTGCTCAAACGGGACCCCTTCCAGGCTTTGGACAAACAGGCGAGTTGCCAATGGCAGGTTGAGGAATACATGAGCGAGCAAGATCCCTTGCAGGCCATAGAGGGAGAAACTGCCCTGCCATCCCAGCTTAGCCAGTAAGCTGGTTAATACGCCGTTGTTGCCGTAGATCGCCAGCAGGCCGAATACCGCGACCAGTACCGGCAAAACTAAGGTCATGGCAAAGATCCGCATCAGCAAGGCTTTGCCCGGGAACTGCCGGCGTGATAGCGCGTAGGCGACGGGAATGGCAGGTAGGGTACTCAGTAGGGTTGAGAGCAGAGCCTGGCTGAAGGAAAAACCTGTAATGTGACGTAGATAAGGATCATGCCATAGCGAGGCAATATCGAGATCGCTAGCTTCATTGACCAGGGCGGCGAGGGCGCTTACCACCAGGCAAAGAATGAGCCCGGCGGTGATCAGGCCGGGCATCAGTTGGGTGTTGCGTGTATTCAAAAGTAAGTGCCTACTACTTGGTCAAGGCTTGCTGCCACTCGCGAACCCAGCTGCGACGCTGCTTGGCAACATCTTCGGCAGAAAACTCCAGGGCTTTGCCCGGCAGGGTGAGCAGCTTGAACTCGGCTGGCTGGGCGACATCCGTTACCGGATACATCCAGTTACCCGTCGGGATCACTGACTGGAATTCAGGCGTTAGCATAAAGGCCAGGAATTGGTCCGCCAGGGCTTGGTTCGGGCTGCTTTTCAGTTTCGCGGCCACTTCTACCTGCATGTAATGGCCTTCACTGAAATCGGCGGCTTTGTACTTGTCGTCCTGCTCGGCGATCAGGTGGTAGGCTGGCGAGGTGGTGTATGACAGGACCATATCGGACTCGCCTTTGAGGAACATGCTATAAGCCTCGGACCAACCTTTGGTGACAGTTACAGTCTTGCCGGCCAGTTGCTGCCAGGCTTGCGGGGCCTTGTCGCCGTATACCGATTTCATCCATAGCATCAGGCCTTGGCCCGGCGTAGAGGTACGCGGATCTTGATAGATGATGGATAGGTCATCACGGTTGACCAGCTCATCCAAGCTTTTCGGTGGGGTTTCCAGTTTGGTGCTGTCATAGACAAAGGCAAAGTAGCCGTAGTCGTAAGGGACGAAGGTGGTATCGCTCCAGCCGTTTGGTAGGGTTAGCTTGCTGGTGTCCACTTGGTGCTCGGCCAGTAAGCCGGTTTTCTTGGCTTCGGCAATCAGGTTGTTATCGAGACCTAGTAATATGTCGGCCTTGGTGCGTTTACCTTCAAGCCGGATACGGTTGAGGATGGATACACCGTCGTCCAATGCCACGAACTCCAAATTACACTCGCACTGCGCCTCGAACGCTTTTTCGATAGCAGGCCCCGGCCCCCAGTCGGAAGCAAAAGAGCTGTAGGTGTATACCGTAAGGGTGTTGTCCGCAGCCAATGCCGGCATGGCGGCCAACGTAACAAGTGGGAGTAATTTTTTCACTATGCGCTCCTGATGCTCTTGCGTCCGGCAAGAGGAAAAATAATCGTACGAGCGGCACAGGGTTGAGCAGAAAGCAGGCGTCATGCCGGCTTTGCAAGATAAGAAGGCTTACCGTGGCGAACTCAATTCCTACGCCAGTACTAACTGGATCAGGTTCTGTGGGTTTTGCCGCAGCAATCTCAGCAGCTTATAACAAGGCCTATTTGGTCAGGTACAAGCGCTCCCCAATGAGAACGTTTGTTATTGTAATGTGGCGGGATACAGGTTGCCAGCAGGAAGGCAATATTATGCTAACTGGTCCTTTGCTAAAGGCTGCTATGCGAACGGCTCCTGTGCAAACGTCTCCTGTGCTAATAGCTCCATCGATGAAGCTATACGGTTGATCAGGCTACTTGGCATCGTTGAGCGACCAGTTGTAGTCATAGCTGACGTTACCAAGGGTAATTGATGCTCCTTGACGGTACTGGTTGATGTGCTTTTGGAGCTGGGCTGTGGAGCCGAAGTCGCTACCATACCATTCATAAATCGAAGAGAGCTGGGTTTTATTGCCTTGAGGGTTGACGCCCTTGCGGCTGTTGATAAAGCGGGTGGCCGATTTTTCCAGCAAGCGTTCGGTGTTGCTTGCAGTGAAAGCGTCGGGCTGGAGATCGGGGCAACCCAGGCTGGCACAGTTGACGACATAGTGAATGCGCGGATCGCGCCAGATCGGACGTAAAATCCGGTGCTCGATATCGTTGAGGGAAAGCGTCTTGCCGTTAATGGTGAGCACTTTCTCATCCCAAGGGCCAAAGCTGAAGAAGCCACCCAATTTTGTGATGGAAGAGACCGGGTAGTTATCGAGGATCAATTTGACTGTTTGGGCATTGTAGAGGTTAACCCAGTAAGCAAACTGTTCGTTGCGGTTTAATTGGTGCGGGTTTAGCTTGGTCAGGTCGCGCAGGTAACGGTCCAGTTCATACTTGTCGCCGTCCGAAACCCGGCCATAGCGAAACAAGGTTTGTTGGGGCTGGACGACCAGGTACTTATCAAGCAGGCGCTGCCAGCGACTGTGATCAACCTTTTGTGAGTTAGATGTGGCATATTGCTGCCAGTAAGGCCAGAGATCGGCTTTGGGGGCGGCAACGGTGCTGGCTGATAGCAAGAGAAACAGCAGGCTGACAAAAAAGCGCATAGAACATCCTTAATCTTGGTCCCAAGAGACGACAGGGTTTAGCTTAGACGACCTGCTGGTAGCTAGGTTTATTGCAAAAAAGACAAAAAAACGCCCCAGTCATAGTGAGCCGGGGCGTTAATGTTATCGGTTTTTAGTGAAGACAGTAACGGCGTTACGCCAAGAACGCAGGGATCTTGCTTTCGTATTCGGCAATCTTGTCTTCGTGCTGCAAGGTCAGGCCGATGTTGTCCAGGCCATTCAGTAGGCAGTGGCGACGGAATTCGTCAATCTCGAAGCTATATTGCTTGCCGTTGGCCGTTACTAGCATGGCCTCCAAGTCAACGGTGACCTCCGCGCCTTCGTTTGCCTCGACGTACTGGAAGATCTCATCGACTTCCTGCTCGGTCAGGCGAACCGGCACCATCTGGTTGTTGATCGAGTTGCCGTAGAAGATATCGGCAAAGCTCGGAGCAATCATTACCTGGATACCGTAATCAGCCAGAGCCCATGGCGCGTGCTCACGGGATGAGCCGCAGCCGAAGTTTTCGCGCGCCAGCAAAATGCTTGCACCTTGGTAGCGCGGCGCATTCATCACAAACTCTGGGTTTGGCTGCTCGCCAGCATCATCTAGGAAGCGCCAGTCATGGAATAGGTGCTTGCCAAAACCTGTGCGGGTCACTTTTTGCAAAAACTGCTTCGGGATAATGGCATCGGTATCGACGTTGGCGGCATCCAAAGGAACGACCAAACCAGTGTGTTGTTTAAATCCTGTCATTGTCTCGTTCCTTCTCTTAAGCCGTCACTGCAACGTTGTCTAGTTCGCGAATATCAACAAAGTGCCCTGCACACGCAGCCGCTGCCGCCATCGCTGGGCTCACCAAGTGAGTACGACCGTCACGGCCCTGACGACCTTCGAAGTTACGGTTACTGGTTGATGCGCAGCGCTCACCTGGGCCTAGGCGGTCATTGTTCATGGCTAGGCACATTGAACAACCCGGTAGACGCCATTCAAAACCGGCTTCGATGAAGATCTTGTCCAGCCCTTCTTTTTCAGCCTGGGTTTTGACCTGCTCCGAGCCCGGAACCACAAGCGCCTGGACGTTGGCAGCTACCTTACGGCCTTTGGCAATGGCAGCGGCTGCACGCATGTCTTCGATGCGCGAGTTGGTACAAGAGCCAATGAACACTTTGTCGATAGCAAAGTCAGACAGCTTCTTACCCGCTTCCAAGCCCATGTAAGCCAGTGCTTTTTCAGCTGACGCCTGCTCGACAGGGTCGGCAAAGTCAGTTGGCGCAGGAATAGGTTGATCCACGGCAATTACCTGGCCAGGGTTGGTGCCCCAGGTTACCTGTGGCTTGATGTCTTTGGCTTCTAGGGTAACTACGGTATCGAATTTGGCATCATCGTCAGTTTTCAGTGTCTTCCAGTATTCGATAGCGGCTTCTAGATCGCCGCCTGCTGGCGAAAATTTACGATCCTTGATGTAGTCGAAGGTGGTTTGGTCTGGGGCGATAAGGCCGGCTTTGGCACCAAGCTCGATAGCCATGTTACACACCGTCATGCGGCCTTCCATGGTCAGGTCAGTGATCGCTTCACCGCAGAATTCCACCACGTGGCCGGTACCGCCGGCAGCTGTGGTCTTGCCGATGATAGCCAGCACGATGTCCTTGGCGGTAATGCCCTCAGCGACCTTGCCTTTCACTTCAATTTTCATTGTTTTGGCACGGGCTTGCTTAAGGGTCTGGGTCGCTAATACATGCTCGACTTCCGAAGTACCGATACCGAAGGCCAGAGAGCCGAATGCTCCGTGGGTTGCCGTGTGCGAGTCACCACAGACAATTGTCATGCCCGGTAGGGTAATGCCCAGCTCTGGGCCCATGACATGGACGATGCCTTGGTATTTGTGGTTCAGGTCGTAGAGGGTAACGCCGAACTCTTCACAGTTTTTGGCCAGGGTTTCCATCTGGATACGGGCCATTTCGCCAGAGGCTTTGATGTCCTTGGTCTGGGTCGAGACGTTGTGATCCATGGTCGCGAACGTTTTGCCAACCTGGCGCACCTTGCGGCCTTTTTCACGCAGGCCGTCAAAGGCCTGCGGTGACGTCACTTCGTGTACCAAATGACGGTCGATGTATAGGATTGGGTTTTCGCCTTCGGCGGCAACCGCAACGTGGGCATCGTAGATTTTTTCGTATAGCGTCTGAGGCGCTTTAGTCGTAGACATTGCTCGTTTGCTCCTTGCTGCGATTAGGCTTGGCGAACGTACTGGGCAATCTTGTCGCCCATTTCGCTGGTGCTTAGTGCCGGGCTGTTGCCCGCTAGGTCTGCGGTAAGTTCACCGGCTTCCAGTGCTTGCGATACCGCTTGCTCGATAGCGCGTGCCGCCTGCTCTTCACCCAGGCTGTAACGTAGCATCAGGGCGGCAGATAGGATTTGTGCGACTGGGTTGGCAATATTCTTGCCTGCGATATCTGGTGCCGAGCCGCCTGCTGGCTCGTACATGCCGAACTTGTCTTGGTTCAGGCTGGCTGAAGGCAGCATACCCATAGAACCTGTGATCATCGCGCACTCGTCCGAGATGATGTCACCGAAGATGTTCGAGCACAGCATCACGTCGAACTGCGACGGGTCTTTGATCAACTGCATGGTCGCGTTGTCGATGTACATGTGGTTCAAGGTGACTTCCGGGTAGTCCTTTGCCACTTCCTCAACTACTTCACGCCATAGGATAGAGCTCTGAAGTACGTTGGCTTTATCAATGGAGTATACGTTCTTGTTACGCAGCATCGCCGACTCGAAAGCGATACGGGCAATACGCTCGATTTCGTAGCGGTGGTAAATTTCGGTGTCGTAAGCTTTCTCTTCCGGGCCTTCGCCTTCACGGCCTTTCGGCTGGCCGAAGTAGATACCGCCGGTTAGTTCGCGGACCACAACGATATCGAAACCGCGCTCGGAGATATCGGCACGCAGTGGCGAGAATGCTTCCAGGCCGCTGTGGATCTGTGCCGGGCGCAAGTTACAAAACAACTGGAAGTGCTTGCGCAATGGTAGCAATGCACCACGCTCAGGCTGATCGTTCGGTGCAAGGTGTTCCCACTTCGGGCCGCCGACTGAACCAAACAGGATCGCATCGGAGTCTTCACAGCCTTTTAGTGTTGCTTCCGGCAGTGGACAACCATGGTTGTCGATGGCAATACCACCAACATCGTATTCGTTGCACGTTAGGGTGAAGCCGAATTTCTCTTGTACAGCATCCAACACTTTGTGGGCCTGCTGCATTACTTCTGGGCCAATACCGTCACCCGGTAGAACGGCAATCTTATATGTACCTGCCATGGTTATACTGTCTCCATTTGGGATTTCTGTTTAATTTCTGCAATCTGATCGGCGCGATGAATGCTGTTGATCACGTGAAGTAGTGCTTGTCCTGATGCTTCGACAATGTCGGTCGCCAAGCCGGTACCGTGGTACTTGCGGCCTTTGTAGTTGGCGATGATGTCGGCTTGGCCTAGGCCATCTTCCCCTTCGCCTTTGGCGGTCAGGTCGAATTTATCCAATACGATGTCGTAACCGGTTAGGCGGTAGATACATTGGTAAAGCGCATCAACCGGACCGTTACCGACAGCGGCTTCGCATTTCTCTTCGTCACCACACTGTAGCTTGATACTGGTGGTCGCCATCACGCTGCCTGACTGTACGCTTAGGTAGTTCAGTTTGAAGAAGTCATCTTCCTCGCGCAGGTTGGCAAAGTGCATCAAGGCTTCCAAGTCGTAGTCAAATACCTGGCCCTTGCGGTCGGCCAGTTTCAGGAAGTCGGCGTAAAGCTCGTCTAGGTTGTATTCGTTTTCGGTGTAGCCCAAGGTATCCATGTGGCTCTTCACTGCCGCACGGCCCGAGCGTGAAGTTAGGTTAAGGGCTTGGTTTTTAAGACCAATCGACTCAGGGGTCATGATCTCGTAAGTGTTCTTATTCTTCAGCATGCCATCTTGGTGGATGCCTGAAGAGTGGCTGAAGGCATTGGCACCGACGATAGCCTTGTTGGCCTGTACCGGCATGTTGCACAACTGGCTGACCATCTTGCTGGTGCGGTGGATTTCGTCGTGCTTGATATTGGTGTGAACACCCAGTAATTCGGCGCGGGTCTTGATGATCATGGCGATCTCTTCCAGCGAACAGTTACCAGCACGCTCACCGATACCGTTGATTGTCCCTTCTACCTGGCGGGCACCAGCCTGGACCGCCGCCATCGAGTTGGCAACGGACATGCCTAGGTCGTCGTGGCAGTGCACCGAGATAATCGCCTTGTCGATATTAGGCACGCGTTCGAACAGCTGGCCGACGATGCCGCCAAACTCGCTCGGCAAGGTATAGCCTACGGTATCTGGGATATTGATGGTAGTGGCACCGGCATTGATTGCCGCCTCAACCATACGGCACAGGTTGTCGATTGGGGTACGGCCGGCATCTTCACATGAGAACTCGACATCGTCGGTGTAGTTGCGGGCACGCTTGACGGCAGCAACACCCATCTCAATCACGTCATCGTAGCTGCGGCGCAGTTTGTCCTGCACGTGGACTGTCGAGGTCGAGATGAAGGTATGGATACGGAATGCTTCTGCCACTTTCAACGATTCGGCAGCCACATCAATGTCTTTGGCAACAGCGCGGGACAGAGCACAGACGCGACTGTTCTTGATGTGTTTGGCAATGGTCTGGACCGACTCGAAATCGCCCGGAGAGGATACAGGAAAGCCCGCCTCGATAACGTCAACGCCAAGGCGTTCAAGGGCATAAGCGATCTGCAGTTTTTCTTTTACCGTCAGGCTGGCGGATAGGGCCTGTTCACCGTCCCGTAACGTGGTATCGAAAATGATGACCTGATCTTTCATTGCTACTTCCTTTCATTGGCTGCCGTTATTGGCGTTGTCTGCATCCGCTTGCGCTGGCCTGTATAAGAAAAAACCCGCGCAGTCTGCGCGGGTTTTTTGAATTCTTAGTGGTGTTTCTCACCCATAAGCTACCCGCGCGATCTTGTCACGATAAGGAGGAGGCTTAGGAGAAGAGATGAGAAACGCATTTTCATAATTGAAATATATCCACAAACTTGGTTAACAAATGAATACCAAATAGACAGGCTGGCAGTCAACCCTAAATTGCATGTTTATTTTCTTTTCTTGGTTATTCAGTTGATATTCCGTGGTTGTGATGACAAATCTGACCAGTTGTATTCATAGTAGCTATGGCGGAGTCGCATGGAAAGGGCGGAGTTTATAACCAGTAAAGGCAAAGCAGAATGTTATTTCTTTGTTGGTATCACATCAAAGAGGGTAAATCTCTCATATATTAAAATTAATCAATTGATTAAATTGTGGGGAATTAATGCCCTGTTAGTCTGACGGGCAAAGCTTAAAATTAATCAAGTGATTAATTGAGCGAAGTGAATGCAGAATGTGCGTTATAGCAGAAGGTTTAGGGAGGCGTCATGGTGGGTAAGGCAGGACGCCCTGTCGGTGATTCAGATGCCCGGCAGCGGTTGATTGTTGAAGCGAGGAAGCTGTTTGTCAGCTTGCCTTACGGCAAGGTGTCGACACGAATGATCGCTAACCGTGCTGACGTCAATGTCGCTTTGATCCGCTACTATTTCGCCAACAAGGCTGGCCTGTATGAAGCCATGCTGAGAGAGACGATTACCCCGATCCATGCCCAGTTGAAAGTTGCCTTGAACAAAGGGGACTTTGCCTCTATCGGTGATTTGATGCGTACCTATTATCGTATCATGGCACCGAACCCGGACATGCCGAAATTGATCGCCCGGGCCATGATGATGGAGCCGGCAGATCTGCAGCGTCAGACCATGGAAAAGATCTTCAACGAGGTGGCACGCCCGGCGATTGAAGTGATGTTCCAGCAATTGCAAAAGCAAGGTGAGCTCAGGGCTGACGTTTGCCCGGATAAGGCGAGAATGAGTTTTATCAGTTTGATGGTATTCCCTTTTCTCATTCCGCCCTCGTTGCTGACACTGCAAAATATTGAAATGGATGAAGTTTATCTGGCTGAACTGGCCGAGCACAATGTCAATTTGCTGGTACGTGGCCTGACAATGCCAAAGGAAGAGAATAAACCATGCTGAAGAATCGAAAATTACTCCTGTTCCCTGCTGTATTGGTTGGTGTGGTGATTTTGGTACTGGCCATTAACCTGCGTCCGTCACCGGAAGTGAAGCCGGCGCTCGAGCGGGCCCGGGTGGTGGATGTGATTAATCTTGAGCAGCAGTTGCTCGCACCACAAGCGGCGGGCTTTGGCCGGGTTGCCCCCAAGGTAGAATGGCAGGCTATCGCCGAAGTCTCGGGCAAGGTGGTATATCGCCACCCTGATTTGAACAAGGGGCGGGTGCTCGACGCCGGAACGGTGTTGCTGAAAATTGACCCGCTTGATTACGAGCTGCGTTTGGCACAGGCCGAAGCAGACGTCAGTGCTAGTCAGGCCCAGTTGGCCAAGCTCGGGCAGGAAGAGCAAAATCTCAAAACGACGCTTAAGATAGAAAAAAATCGCCTGGCAATCAGCAAGAAAGAGTTAGCGCGAAAGCAGGAGCTACGAACCAAAGGGCTAACCTCGCAATCGACGGTTGACCTTGAGCAGCAGAATGCATTGGCCAGCCAAAAAGTGGTGCAGGAAATCGAGAACCAACTCATCGTGCTGCCCAATGAGCGAAAAGTGACGCTCGCCCAGCTGGAAGTCAACCAATCGCAAGTGAGGGAGGCGAAACGCTCGCTGGAAAAAACCGTGATCACCTTGCCGATTGATGCCCGGATCTCCACGGTCGATATCGAGCAGGATCAGGTCGTCAATACCCAGCAGGTGATGGTAGTGGCTCACGGTATAGATACGGTAGAAATTGATGCCCAAATCGCCCTGCATGACATGCAGGTATTGGCGGCCAGCCTGACTCAATACACTGCCCATGCTGATGGTAAGCCGCGCGCCGATCAGCTGGATCTCAGTGCCAGTATCCAGCTCTCGAGTGGTAGCTTTATCCAACAGTGGCCGGCTGAGGTGACCCGGATCAGCGATACGGTGAGTGCCAACCAGGCAACCGTCGGGGTGATCCTCGAGGTGGATCAGGACTATAGCCAATTATCACCAGAAACGGCTCCGCCATTGGTCAACGGTATGTTTGTCGAAGCCAGGCTTTCGGGCCAGCCTAACCCGCATTGGGTGATCCCCGAGCGGGCCCTGCATGGGGATAAAGTCTATTTGGTCGATGGCGATAGCAACCTGAAAATTCAGCCGGTTACAGTATTGTTTCGCCGTGACGGCCAAGTGGCGATTAACGGTGATCTAGCATCCGGTACCCAGCTGGTGGTTAATGATCTCTTGCCTGCTGTGGCGGGTATGGCGCTTAAAGTTGTGACGGTTAATGGCAAGCCTGTTGAAGAGGCTCAAGACCAAGATCAAGGTCAGGTATATGATCTGGAGCCGGCATCATGATCCGTTATTTCTCCCGCCACCCAACCGCTGCCAATCTGATGATGTTGGCACTGATCATTTTAGGCCTAGTGTCGCTGCCGAAGATCAAACGCGAAACCTTCCCTGAGTTTGCGCCGCCTTACATCATTGCCTCGGTGGTTTATCCGGGTGCTTCGCCACAGGAAGTGGAAGAGAGCATCTGTATGCGAATGGAAGATGCCGTTGATGGGCTGGCCAATATTGTTGAGACCCGCTGTGAAGCGGTGGAAGGCTCGGCATCTTTGATCCTCAAGTTAACCAATAGCGAAGTCGTATCGCGGATGCTGGTGGATGTTCAGACCCAGATCAACGCGATTAATGATTTCCCGACTGAAATCGAGTCACCGATTGTCCGTGAGCTGGACTGGAACGAGCCGGTGGTAGATGTCGCGATCAAAGCCGACACCAGCTTGCCGCACCTCAAAGCTTATGCCGAACAGCTCAAACGAACCCTCAAGCTCGACTACGGTGTCTCGTTGGTCGAAGTCAGTGGCTTTTCCGATCACCAGCTTCGGGTGGAACTCGATGAGGTGGCGATTCGCCAGCTAGGGCTCAGTGTCAGTGATATCGCCAGCAAGCTGAGCCGGCAGAATATTAAACTGCCTAGCGGCAATATCGAGTTGGCAGACCGTAATTTGTTGATTCGTTTTGATGAGCAGAAAATTACGCCTGAGACGATTGCCCGCACAGTTGTCGGCGCCGATGCCCAGGGGGCGGTGCTGCGGTTAGGGGATGTGGCGACCATTACCGACCGTTTTGCCCTTGATGAACAGAAGGTGTTGTTTGATGGTGTGCCGTCGGCAATGCTGCGGATCAGCAAGAATAAAGCAGATGATGCACTGCGGATCAAAGAGCGGGTCGAAGCCTTTGTCGAGGCTGAAAACCAGCGCGCGCCGACTGGCGTAACCCTGACTTTGACCAATGATCTTTCTTCTTTGCTTTGGGACCGTTTGACCATGATGGTCAAAAATGGCTGGCAGGGGGTGATATTGGTCTTTGCCGTCATGTGGTTGTTTTTCTCTTTCCGCTATTCGTTCTGGATTGCCGCAGGGCTGCCGGTCGCCTTCCTCGGCAGTATGTACTTGATGGCGACCTTCTCGCTGTCAATCAACATCATGTCCCTCGTTGGCTTGCTGATGGCGATCGGGATCATGATGGATGATGCGATCGTGATTTCCGAGTCGATAGCCTCCCACCTTGATCGCGGGCAAAAGATCCAGGATGCGGTATACAACGGAGTGAAGAAAGTGTTGCCGGGGGTCGTGTCGTCATTCCTTACCACCATCTGTATTTTCGGCAGCTTGATTTTCCTCGAAGGGGAGATGGGGGCGGTGCTGCGGGTAGTGCCGCAGGTGTTGATCTTGGTACTGTCGATCAGTTTGATCGAGGCGTTTTTGATCCTGCCAAGTCACCTCAGTCACTCCTTGCATCGCCAGAAACAAGAGAAGCTTCCGCCCCGCTGGAAGCAGCGATTCTTGGCCGGGTTTGAACGGTTCCGCAATGAGCGCTTAGTGAAAATGGTGGCTGTGGTCGTACAGTGGCGCTATCTGTTTGTCGGCGGAGTTATTGGTTTGCTGTTTGCCTCATTTGCCTTACTGGCAGGTGGAGGGCTCAAGTTTGTTGGTTTTCCCGAGTTGGATGGCGACATTGCCGAAGCGAGGGTCATTTTGCCACCGGGTTCTACCTTGGGTCAGACCGAAGCGGTGGTCGATGAAATCGTGGCTTCGGCAAAACGCCTTAATGAAGAATGGAGCGAACGTAACGAAGGCGGTGAGTCTTTGGTGAGGAATATCACCGAGCAATTCAACTTCAATGCCGATGCTGACGAGAACGGGCCGCATGTCGCTACAGTTAGGCTTGATTTGCTCAGTGCCGAGATCCGCAACAGTATGATTGATGAGTTTATCGATGCCTGGCGGGAAGATGTTGGCGAGCTGGCCGCCCCGGTGGCCTTGGTTTACAAGCAGCCAATGATGGGGCCGGGTGGGCGTGCTATTGAAGTACGGATGCAGCACGATGACTTGGCGATGCTCAAGGCCGCATCTATCGAAACGCAGCAGTTCTTCAATGAGTTTGCTGGGGTCTCTGGCGTGCTAGATGATATGCGGATGGGTAAACCTGAAGTGCTGATCCGATTGCGTCCTGGTGCGGAGGCGTTTGGTGTCGATGGCCAGATGATAGCTTCCCAGCTCCGTTCGGCCTATTTCGGCCAGACTGCTGATGAAATCCAGATTGGTCCCGAGAACATTGAAATCGAAGTGATGTTCAACAAAGAGCGGGCGGCAGATCTGCAAAACTTATCGAGTTTCCCGATCATTTTGTCCGATGGCAGCCAGATCCCACTGGCCTCAGTGGCTATTCTCGAGCATCAGCGTAATTATGTCCGTATCCAGCGGATCAATGGTTTGCGCACACTCAGTGTGTATGGTGACCTGCAAGAGAGTGTGATCAGCTCTGGCGAAGTCCTGAACCAGTTCAGAACCAAGCTGATGCCCCAATTGCAGCAGGACTACCCGGGACTGCGCTTTGATTTCGAAGGGGCGGCTAAGGATACCGCGGAAACCGGCCAGTCGATGGCGACCGGTTTTATGCTGGGTATCTTCGGTGTGTTTGTGATCCTCAGCTTCCAGTTCCGCAGTTACCTCGAGCCGTTCGTGGTATTGCTGGCGATACCACTCGCGTTGATCGGGGTATTCTGGGGCCATTTACTGCTGGGGCACCCGCTGAGTATGCCGAGTATGATGGGCTTTGTATCGCTGGCCGGGGTAGTAGTCAATGACTCTATCTTGCTGGTGCAGTACATCCGGCATCATCTCGATGATGGTGACGATATTGAGAAGGCCGTGGTACAAGCGAGTCGCGAGCGATTCCGGGCGGTGTTCCTTACCTCCTTGACGACGGCTGCTGGTTTGTTGCCTCTCATGTTGGAAACCAGCCTACAGGCTCAAGTGATAAAGCCTTTGGTGATTTCGATTGTGTTCGGGATCTTCACCTCGACCTTGCTGGTGCTGTTTATGATCCCGGCGGCGTATGTCATTCTCTCTGACTTCAAGTTGGTGCACCGCCACGAAAAATTGGTCTCTGCGTAGCGTTTAATTTTCATAGCTACAGATAATCCTTCCGTTGTTCTTTTCTGTACAGGGCGCGGAAGGATTGTCATTATCCCTCCTCCAAAGCGTCACTGCGATGTCATATCCCTTTCCTAATCTGAACAAGAGTTAATCAGCTTAGGATCTGGACAATGACCTTACTGACACCGTTACAGCGAATGGACTACGCTTTTTCGGCACTTTGCCTTTGTCACCGTTTCAACATTCAGGTTGCGCAGTTAAGTCGCGCGGTTTCCCACACCGGGGATGGTCACCTGTATGTGATTTTCGCGGCACTGGTGTGGATCGCCGATCCCTTGCAGGGCGCAGAGGTCGTGGAAACAGGCCTGCTGGCCTTTGCCCTTGAGCTCCCCGTTTACCTTGTCCTAAAAAACAGCTTAAAGCGCAATCGCCCGGCTGCGTTGCCGAGCTTCATTACCCCGTCGGATAAATACAGCCTGCCATCGGGCCATACTGCAGCGGCGTTTGTGATGGCGTCGCTTATCACAGCGTTCTACCCCGATACAGCCTGGTTTATTTGGCCGTGGGCGATAGCTATCGGCTTTTCCCGAGTATTGCTAGGCGTGCACTACATTACCGATGTCATTGCCGGGGCTTTGCTGGGCATTTTCTGCTTCCAGCTGGTGAGCTTTTAAGGAGTATCCAATAGATGAAAATCCTTTATGGTATTCAGGGAACAGGGAACGGTCATATTTCTCGAGCGCGTGAAATGGCGAGGGCGTTTTCGGCATTGGGAGCCGATGTGGACTTCCTGTTCTCAGGTCGACCGGACAACCGCTATTTCGATATGGACTGCTTCGGTGATTTCCAAACCCGGCGCGGGCTAACCTTTGTGACTGAAAACGGCGAAGTGAGCCGCTGGAAAACCCTGACCAGTAACCAGATTGGCACCTTTGTCAGGGATGTCAGCAATCTCGATGTGTCTGGCTATGATGTAGTGCTTAATGATTTTGAGCCGGTGTCGGCTTGGGCTGCCAAGAGGCAGAAGGTCCACAGTATTGGCATTAGCCATCAGAATGCCTTTTTGCATGATATCCCGACTCAGGGACAAACTTGGTTTGATAGTATGGTTATAAGAGGATTTGCCCCGACGGTTCAGCAATTAGGGGTGCATTGGTTTCACTTCAACCAGATGATCTTACCGCCGATCGTGCCCGTTACCGAGGCGCCGAGAGCCAATGATAGGTCGGTGTTGGTTTATTTACCATTTGAGAGCTTGCCAGCAGTGCTTGAGCTGCTGACTCGATTTACTCAAATTCATTTTTACTGCTACCACCCTGAAGCTAGTGAAGACAGTGAGTATAACAATGTCAGCGTTCGTCAGCTCAACCGGGAAAGCTTTCACCACCGCTTGCATCAATGTTGTGGGGTGATTGCCAATGGTGGGTTCGAACTGCCCTCGGAAGCGATGAACCTCGGCAAGAAGTTATTGCTCAAACCGCTCCATGGCCAGTATGAGCAGCTCAGCAATGTGATGACGCTGGAGATGATGGGATTGGCTAACTCGATGAGCTACCTTGACCCTGCTGCGGTGAGAAATTGGCTGGATAGTATCCCAGCCGGCAGGGTTAACATCCCAGATGTGGCAAAGGCTGTTGCTAGCTGGGTTCTCTCGGGGGAGTGGCATAACTGTGATGAATTATGGCAGCAGTTATGGGATAAGGTTGAGTACCCTGAGGTTGTCGAAGAAGCGATGATTGAATGGTATACAAACGCTGAGCCAAGCCGCTACAAATCTTCAATAACATCGGTGTGATTTTTCGACGCTCACCTTATTTTAAAAGGCCGATTTAGGCCTTTTTTTGTCTCTTCCAACCCTTTAATTTTGCTTATAATTGAAGCTTTATTTTAATTATAGATATTTTAGATCTTTTTATATCCAACCTAACGTCATGAAATGTAAGTGTTTGTATTCTGAATTCAGATTTTTATATATCACTGCATCAATTTGCTGACACTCGCCTATTTATTTCGTCAATCTATTTGAAACATACTGGCACCACCCCGAGAGAGGGAGTCAGTTTTCAGAGGCATTGGAATGCCCAGTTATTCACCGGCGGCATAATGGATTTTGCCCCATAACGGTAATCTATAGAGGCAAATAATGGCACGCAGAAATTCATCTATTCACCCTGCTGATGGGTACAAAATGGAATCCAACTTACGTAGCGTTGATTTGAACCTGTTGACTGTATTTGATGCAGTGATGCAGGAGCAGAACATCACCCGTGCAGCACACAACTTGGGTATGTCCCAGCCGGCAGTAAGTAATGCCGTTGCTCGCTTGAAGGTGATGTTCAACGATGAGCTGTTTATCCGTCATGGTCGCGGTATTCAGCCTACCCAGCGTGCCAAGCAGTTGTTTGGTCCTCTACGTCAGGCACTGCAGTTGGTGAAAAATGAGCTGCCGTCTTCTATTTTTTCACCAGAAACGTCAACCCGTACCTTTAAGCTGGCGGTGTGCAGCCCTTCTGATATGCGTTTTGCACCGCGTATTCTGAGCAATGTTGCCGAACAAGCACCGTATGTACGTGTGCAGGTTGAAGCTGAACTGGACGCTGAACTGACCCAGAAAATGCGTTACCAGGATATCGATTTTGTTATTGATTACGTGCGCTTTGATGAGCCGGGCTTCTGCAGTACTGAACTGTTTACCGATGAGTTGGTTGTCGTGGCTGCGGGTAACCATCCGCGTATCGGCGAGACGATCAGTGAGGCTGAATTTAGCCAAGAGCAACATGCGGTAATGAAGTCGATCCCTGGGGTGAAGATGTTTGCCGACCACATCTATCATTCTCATACCAGCTACCAGGAAGCCTACCAAGGCGCGAGCCTGAGCAACATCATGTATGTGGTTAGCCAGTCTGAGCTGATTGCTGTAGTGCCGCGCTGGCTTGCTAATGTGACCGCTGCCAGCCAACAGCTGAAGATCTTACCGCTACCGGTTGAGTCGGCCAAGATTGCCGGTTACCTGAGCTGGCATGAGTCGTCACAGAAGGACAAAGGTCACATCTGGATGCGCGATCAGCTACTTGCTGTATGTGGTGATAGCTCTCTCTAAGTCCGGGTGGTTACCTTATTGTTATGAAGCCAGCGTGAGCTGGCTTTTCTTTTTGTTAGCGAGTCTGTGCGTACCGTTATACTGGTAGTAGGCGGAAAGTTAGACGTATTTCCTTACACTTTGTAGCCATGCTATTAGGGAAACGTAGAGCCTTTGTAATATCTGGCTTTTCAGTTCTGGTCGTACCAGAGAAATGGGGATTTTGTGAGGTCACAGAGTTGCCTTTTTCCCTGCGTCACGGGTAGACTCCCCAGCGGAATAGGCTTACAGGTGTAAGCCCGAATGGCAGAGTAGTTATGGCTAAACGTGAATTTCATATCGTCAACCGCATTCGTTCTCAAGTTGAGCGTTTAGGTGACCAGGTTGCATTACGCCACCAAGTGGCGGGTCAATGGCAAGATATCCGCTGGACTGAGTTTGGCGATCAGATCCAACAACTAGCACTGGCAATGATTGGACATGGTCTTAATGTCCAAGACAAAGTCGGTATTTTCTCCAACAATATGCCGCGATGGACAGTGGCTGACTTCGCAACCTTGTACAACCGAGCTGTAACTGTCCCAATTTATCCAACCAATACTCCACAGCAAGCCGCGTACATCATTAACGACGCTGGCGTGCGTATTCTGTTTGTCGGCGAGCAGGCTCAGCTGGATGCTGCAGTATCGGTTGCGGCAGACTGCCCTGATTTGGAACATATAGTGGTGATGGGTGAGGTAGAAAACCTGACCGAACATCCGTTGGTGATCCGTTTTGAAGACTTCCTTGCCGCTGCTGATTCTGCGCCAACTCAGACCCTGACCCAGCGTGTTGATGAAGCGGCAATGGACGATCTGCTGACGCTTATCTATACCTCAGGCACGACCGGTACGCCAAAAGGGGTGATGCTGGACTACAGCAATATTGCCTCGCAGATTGAAGGCCACGACCAGAAGCTGGCTCTGGAAGAAGGCGATGTATCGCTTTGTTTCTTGCCGTTGTCACATGTCTTTGAGCGCGCGTGGACTTTCTATGTCCTACACCGCGGCGGTGTGAACTGCTACCTGTCTGATACCAACCTGCTTAAAGAAGCTCTGGCCGAAGTGAAGCCGAATGTGATGGCGGCAGTGCCTAGGGTCTACGAAAAGATTTACTCAACTGTCCACGACAAAGTGTCCCGTGCGCCTTTCCAGCGCAAGGTGATCTTTACTTGGGCGGTGAATATGGGCGCCCGTATGGCACTGGCGCATCAGGAGTGCCGTGAGCCATCCTGGATGCTGAAGAAAAGCCATGCCCTAGCAGACAAGCTCGTGCTGTCGAAGCTGCGCGCTATTCTGGGCGGTAACATCAAGTTTATGCCGTGTGGTGGCGCTAAGCTGGATGAGAGCATCGGCCGCTTCTTCCATGCTATCGGCATCAACGTCAAGCTGGGCTACGGCATGACCGAGACTACTGCAACAGTATCGTGCTGGGATGATAGCTGCTTTAATCCGGATTCTATCGGGATGCCGATGCCGGGTGCGGAAGTGAAGATTGGCGAGAACAACGAAATTCTGGTCCGTGGTCCGATGGTTATGCGTGGTTACTACAACATGCCGGAAGAGACCGCCAAGAACTTTACAGAAGACGGCTTCCTGAAAACCGGTGATGCCGGTCATATTGATGAGAAAGGTAATGTGTTTATTACCGACCGTATCAAGGAGCTGATGAAGACCTCGGGTGGTAAGTATATTGCCCCGCAGGTGATCGAAGGCGCGATTGGTAAAGATCACTTCATCGAGCAGATCGCGGTGATTGCTGATACCCGTAAATTTGTCTCGGCCCTGATTGTTCCTTGTTTCGAAACCTTGGAAGAGCATGCCCGTGAGCTCAACATCAAGTACCAGGATCGCATGGAGCTGGTCAAGCACAGCCAGATCATCGAATTGATCGAAAAGCGTGTGGTCGAGCTACAGAAAGATCTGGCACGCTTCGAGCAGGTTAAGAAGTTTACCCTGCTGCCAAGCGCGTTCTCGATGGATAAAGGTGAGTTGACCCCGACCCAGAAACTGCGTCGTAAAGTGATCCAGGATCGCTACCATCAGCAAATTGAACGTATGTACGAAGAGAGCCATAAAGCAGCGACGAAGTAATATTGCTGAATCTACTGCTGAATTAGCTGAACTTGTTTCAAGAGGAGAGCCGCGGCTCTCCTTTTTTATGCCTGATGCTCACCCCTTGGCGGTTAGCATGCCTTTGACGTCATTTTGGCGACTATCTATTTTCGGTTACATGTTCTGGTTCGAACAGTTAAACATTCTGAATTTGTCGGTTATTAAGAGGAATATATTCTGCAATCTGTAGCACGTTCCGTGATGATCTTGATGGATATTTGCTCATTTTAGAGGATACGAGTTAACTGCCTTTAACCAATAGACTTAGTTGCTAAAAAAACGTTACAGTTGTTGCGGTTTACTGCTCGGGTTATGACCCGAGTAGGTGACATAGCATGAAAGCACGATTTCATTTTATTAGGCTAAAAATAAGCCCTAACTATGTTATATCAGCCTGTATAGCTAATTGAGGCACCAGGTACTCTGGTCGCTGTATTTCCTGAGTCAGGCTAGCGCAACCCGTGCTGATGCCCAGTTTGTTTGTCCCTCCAGTCAAACAGATGGGATCAGGCCGCTAGCATGAGGTTTGGAATGAATTAGCTATGCAGGGTGGTATACGCGACCTGGAGGCAGAAATATGGAAATGTTGTCCGGCGCCGATATGATCGTTCGTTCGATGATCGATCAAGGCGTGAAACATATCTTCGGATACCCTGGTGGTTCAGTACTTGATATCTACGATGCGCTGCATGAGAAAAGCGATATCGAGCACGTACTGGTCCGTCATGAGCAAGCGGCAGTGCATATGGCAGATGGTTATGCCCGTGCCACTGGTGATGTTGGCGTGGTGCTGGTGACATCCGGCCCCGGAGCAACCAACGCCATTACCGGTATTGCTACCGCTTATATGGACTCCATTCCAATGGTCGTGCTCTCCGGCCAGGTCATGAGTAACCTCATCGGTAACGATGCCTTCCAGGAGTGTGACATGGTGGGGATCTCCCGTCCTGTCGTCAAACACAGCTTCTTGGTGAAAAAGCCTGAAGACATCCCAGAGATCATCAAAAAAGCCTTCTATATCGCCTCGAGCGGCCGTCCAGGCCCTGTGGTTATCGATATCCCTAAAGATATGCTCAACCCGGCTGAGAGCTTCCCGTATAAATATCCTGAGTCGATTGCGATGCGCTCGTACAATCCGACGACGCAAGGGCACAAGGGGCAGATCAAGCGCGGCCTAAAAGCCCTGTTAGCGGCCAAGAAACCTGTGTTGTACGTGGGTGGCGGTGCGATTATGGCAGATTGTAGCCCGCAGTTACTCAAGCTGGCAGAAAGCCTGAATATCCCGGTGGTCAATACCCTGATGGGCTTGGGTGCCTTCCCTGGTTCGCACAAGAACAACCTGGGTATGCTGGGGATGCATGGCACTTACGAAGCCAATATGGCCATGCACAACTCGGATCTGATCTTCGGTATCGGGGTACGCTTTGATGACCGTACCACCAACAATGTCGAGAAGTACTGTCCGAATGCAACCATCATGCACATTGACGTCGACCCGTCATCTATTTCCAAGACCATTGCAGTAGATATTCCGATCGTTGGCTCGGCCGATACGGTGCTTAACTGCATGTTGAAAATGCTTGATGAGCAAAATGGCCAAAACGATGATGCTGCCATTGATAGCTGGTGGAGCGAAATTGAATCTTGGCGCGGGCGCCAGTGCCTGAGCTACAAAAAGGATAACGAGCGTATCAAGCCGCAGGAAGTGATTGAGGTGCTTCACCGGCTGACTGACGGCGATGCCTACGTCGCCTCGGATGTTGGCCAGCACCAGATGTTCGCCGCTTTGTATTATCCGTTTGATAAGCCTCGCCGTTGGATCAACTCCGGTGGTCTTGGCACCATGGGCTTTGGCTTGCCAGCCGCGATGGGGGTGAAGTTTGCTCTGCCTGATGCCGAGGTGGTCTGTGTAACCGGTGATGGTAGTATCCAGATGAATATCCAGGAGCTTTCCACCGCATTGCAGTACGATATCCCGGTTAAGATCATCAACCTCAACAACCGTTTCTTAGGAATGGTAAAGCAGTGGCAGGACATGATTTACCAAGGCCGCCACTCTCATTCCTACATGGACTCGGTACCTGATTTTGCTGCCATTGCCGAGGCATATGGCCATGTCGGGGTACGGATCTCCGATCCGAACAAACTGGAAGATGAGCTGGAAAAAGCGCTGGCGCTGAAAGACAGGCTGGTGTTTATCGATATCAGTGTCGATGAGACAGAGCATGTCTACCCAATGTTGATCCGCGGTGGGTCAATGAGTGAAATGTGGCTGAGTAAAACGGAGAGAACTTAATATGCGCAGGATTGTATCAGTACTTCTTGAAAATGAGCCGGGCGCATTGTCACGGGTGGTCGGGTTATTCTCCCAGCGTGGCTACAACATTGAATCGTTGACCGTGGCTCCTACCGATGATTCAACGCTGTCCCGTTTGAATATTACCACCAACGTTGAGGATGACGCAGCACTGGAGCAGATTGAGAAACAGCTGCACAAGCTGATTGATATCCTCAAGGTCAGTAACGTCACTGAAAGCGAGCACATCGAGCGTGAGCTGATGCTGGTCAAAGTGAAGGCGAGCGGTTTTGCCCGTGCGGAAGTGAAGCGTACTGCGGATATTTTCCGAGGCCAAATTGTTGATGTGACAAGCCAGATCTATACCGTTCAGCTGGCAGGGGCGAGCGAGAAGCTAGATGCCTTTATTGCAGCTGTCGGTGAAGCGACGGAGATTATCGAGGTGGCACGCAGTGGCGTGGTCGGTATTGCCCGGGGTGAGCGGGCGCTGAAAGCCTAAGCCCAGCGAAATAGTATGTCTCAGCCTTAACACACCCGGTGCTTGTCACCGGGTTTTGTCTATTTGTCTCCCTGAAAATCAAACCTTATTAGACTAAAGTCTAATAAGGTCAGGTGCCAATCGGGTGGTATGGCACAGGGGGGAAATGATGAACCGTAAATTTTTGGCAAGGCTGACAGTGCTTAGCCTGTTCTTGCTCGGCTTCAATGTCAGCGCGCTATATTTCTTGCTGGCTGTGCTACTGCTTAACACTCATCACAAGGAAATTTTCTGGTAGTACCACTTGGACTATTCGAGATCGCCCTTAATCATTTCCAAGGCGCGCTCTGAATGGGAGGCCATAATCGCCAGTGCCTGCTCGGTATTGCGATCCAGCACGGCCTTCATCATTGCCTCATGCTCACCGTTGTCATGGTATCGTTCTTCATATTGGCGGTGCTTGCTTACCCAGATATGGCGATAGCGTTCGATTTGCTCATACACCTGACGATATAGTGCCAGCATTGTTGGCGACTGGCTGCCGGCAAGCAGGGCGTGATGAAAGTCGCTGTGCCTTTGCTCCCATTCTGAAAAATCGGTATTGGCCTCTGCAGGGTTAAGTCTACTGAGCTTGTGGAAGCTGGTAAGGATATTGATTTCCCATGCTTCATCACCTTGTTCAATCGCGCGTTGCAGCAGGATCTTTGAGAGTTCTTGGTTGGTATCGAATAAATCTTCCAGTTCGGCGGCTGAAACATCGGCTACCCAGCATCCTTTTTGCGGCGCAAAGTGGACGTACTTACGCCAGGCCAGTTGGACGAGGGCTTCGCGGATCGGAGATGCGCCGACGTTGTATCGCTGTTTAAGATCGGCAACAACCAGTTTTTGGCCGGGAGAGAGTTCACCCGTCAAGATATCCTGGCGGATCATTTCCATGACTTTATCGGCAAGGGTAGGGCTGGACACGTTCTTCCTCATTGTGTGGTTTCAGCTCAGAATAAGCAGTGCTACCCGCTAAGTTAAGTCCATAAGGGTATGCTTGGGGGGAATACTGCAGAGTGAAGTATATCGAGGAAAAAAATCGAGTGCGATCGCAAAGTTTCATAATTGTGAGAGGTCATCACAGTTCAGCGTGATGGATGGTTATGAAATCAGCAGCACAGTTAGCAAATAAAAAACGGGAGCCGAGGCTCCCGTTTTAACAATCAGCGAAATAACACTTATAGTACGTGTACAGAAGCTGTGTTAGTTGTACCAGAAGGAACTAGCGCGCCAGATACCATAACAACGATATCGCCTTTAGCGCCTAGACCAGTTTCTAGTGCAAGCTCTTTACCGCGGCCGTAGAACGCATCAGTGTTGTCGATTGACTCAACAACGACTGGTGTAACACCTTTAGTTAGTGCTAGCTGAGCAGCAGTCTTAGTGTTAGTTGTAACAGCTAGGATGTTTGCAGTTGGGAAGTACTTACGTACAGAACGTGCAGACTTACCTGCTTCAGTTGCTACTACGATAAGAGGTGCGTTTAGCTTCTCAGACGTGTCTACAGCACCTTTACAAACTGCTTCAGTGATACGTAGGCGAGGGCTGTCTAGGCGAGAGCCAAGCTCTGCTTTTAGAGCAGCGTCAGTACGCTCACAGATCTGAGCCATGATAGTTACCGCTTCGATTGGGTACTTACCTTTCGCAGACTCACCAGATAGCATTACTGCATCAGTACCGTCCATGATTGCGTTCGCAACGTCACCCGCTTCTGCACGAGTTGGACGTGGGTTCTTGATCATAGAGTCAAGCATCTGAGTTGCAGTGATAACCACTTTACGTGCACGGTTACACTTCTCGATCATCATCTTCTGAGCGAAGATAACTTCTTCAACTGGGATCTCAACACCAAGGTCACCACGAGCAACCATGATACCGTCAGATGCTTCTAGGATTTCGTCGAAGTTGTCAACGCCTTCCTGGTTTTCAATCTTAGAGATGATCTGGATGTTCTCGCCGCCGTTAGCCACTAGTAGCTCACGGATTTCTTTAACATCAGACGCTTTACGGATGAAAGAAGCTGCAACGAAGTCAACACCTTGCTCACAACCGAATACTAGGTCAGCTTTGTCTTTTTCAGACAGTGCAGGAAGCTTCACAGAAACGCCAGGTAGGTTAACACCTTTGTTTTCACCTAGGTCGCCGTTGTTAAGTACTTTACACTTAACTTCAGTGTCTGTGGTTTCTAGTACTTCCATTTCGATCAGGCCGTCGTCAACAAGGATAGTGTTGCCTTTAGCCAGGTCTTTAGCGAAGCCAGGGTAAGTTACCGCCACGCGGTCTTGGTTACCGATTACAGAAGTGTCAGTTGTGAACGTGAACTCCTGACCAGCAACAAGAGAAAAGTCTTGACCGCCTTCAAGCTTGATAGTACGAATTTCTGGACCTTTAGTGTCTAGAAGAATCGCAAGCTGCTTACCTGTTTCACCCATAACGTCACGTAGGTTCTGGATACGCTGGCCGTGCTCAGCGAAGTCACCGTGTGAGAAGTTTAGGCGCATTACGTTCATGCCAGCGTTAGCTAGCTTAGTAAGCATTTCTACAGATTCAGTTTTAGGTCCAATCGTACATACGATCTTGGTCTTTTTCATTGAGAATGGTCTCCGGACGAACTTTTACCCAAGGGAAATTTGATTCACAGTGTTATACCCGAAAACGAAGTGCCATTGATGTTGAAATACGCCTACAAAGTGTGGCGGACCTCAAAAAAATGTAACTTTCGTCCAGCTATCACCAGTGATAATACAAATTTTTTCAAAAATATTGCCTTACAAAAGCAGTGGTGTTGCTTTTGTAAGGCATCTCTGTGAGCCAAAGCTGCCGTTCACCGAGAAGGTTATTGGCAAGTTGTCATGACTATACTGTAGTCGCATGACGCTTGTATGTCTGCCTTACATAAATCAGCAGGTCAAACAAGGGGCATATACTAACATAGTCAATCTCTTTAATCACCTTGTGATAGTGCGCAAATTTTTAACGCCTGCTCAAAGAGAGGGTGAGATTATCTACATATTTCACAGATTTTTTTTGTTTCTTATCAATTGATGATTTATTTAGGAGGGAAAAATAAATAACAAGGTTGTTAGTAGGTTAAGGTTGCAGCAAGTTATGCGAAAGAATGCTCGTTATGTGGATACCAGAAAAGCAAAAAGCCCGATGAGTTTCCTCATCGGGCTTTTCTGAATTCTTTACCACAAGAGAAGTGGTGGCCCCTCCCAGACTTGAACTGGGGACCAAGCGATTATGAGTCGCCTGCTCTAACCACTGAGCTAAGGGGCCGAATGCGTGAAATTATATGGGAAGGCTGTCGGCTTGTCTAGCGAATAAAGTGGTTGTTTTGCTTGCTTTTTAGGCAGTTAAAGGTTCCTGCCTGCTAACTGGTGATGGGATAAGTAAGTGTTTGATGGTAAGAAGGAAGAAATAAAAAAACGGGCCATGGGGCCCGTTTTTAGTCATGCTATTTGAGTGCGTGCTTATTCATCCAGGAAGCTGCGCAGAACGTCTGAACGGCTTGGGTGGCGTAGCTTACGCAGTGCTTTGGCTTCGATCTGACGGATACGCTCACGGGTAACGTCGAACTGCTTGCCCACTTCCTCAAGGGTGTGGTCAGTGTTCATGTCGATACCGAAACGCATACGCAGTACTTTCGCTTCACGTGGCGTCAGGCCAGCCAGAACGTCGTTGGTTGCCATACGCAGGTTGGTTGCGGTAGCGGCATCCATAGGCAGCTGAAGCGTGGTATCTTCAATGAAATCACCTAGGTGCGAATCTTCATCATCACCGATTGGGGTTTCCATCGAGATCGGCTCTTTGGCAATCTTCAGTACCTTGCGGATCTTGTCTTCAGGCATCTGCATACGCTCTGCCAACTCTTCCGGCAATGGCTCGCGGCCCATTTCCTGAAGCATCTGGCGAGAGATACGGTTCAGCTTGTTGATTGTCTCGATCATGTGAACAGGGATACGGATAGTACGCGCCTGGTCAGCGATAGAACGCGTGATTGCCTGGCGGATCCACCATGTCGCATAGGTCGAGAACTTGTAACCACGACGGTATTCGAACTTGTCTACCGCTTTCATCAGGCCGATATTACCTTCCTGGATCAGATCCAAGAACTGCAGGCCGCGGTTGGTGTATTTCTTGGCAATCGAGATTACAAGACGCAAGTTTGCTTCAACCATCTCTTTCTTCGCTCGGCGGGCTTTCGCTTCACCGATAGACATGCGACGGCTGATGTCCTTGATACGCTCGATAGACAAGCCAGTTTCTTGTTCCAGAATACTTAGCTTGGTTGTAGCACGACGAAGATCTTCTTCGTATGTTTTCAGGCGTTCTGCGTAAGGCTTGCCCGAGTTCAGTGCTTCGTCAATCCACTCCGAAGAGGCTTCGTTGCCGGCAAACAGGCTTACAAACGTTTTCTTCGGCATCTTGCTGTTGTCGACACACATACGCATGATCAGGCGCTCGTTGGTACGAACCTTGTCCATCGATTCGCGTAGAGAGCTGATCAGTTTGTCGAACTGTTTAGGGATCAGACGGAACTGCTTGAAGATTTCAGATAGCTCTTCAACAGCAACCGCTGTTTTTGGATCCTGGCGGCCGTGAGTATCAATCGCCAAGGCCATATTGTCATAGGCAATACGCAGGTCGTTGAACTTTTCACGAGCTAGCTCTGGATCAATACCAGTATCTTCTTCTTCTTCATCGGCATCATCATCTTCTTCCAGATCTTTATCTTCATCTTCAAGATCTGCTTCGCTTAGCTCAGAGCCGATGTGCGTTGCTGTTGGTGCAGCTGTTTCTTCTTCATTCGGGTCGACAAAACCAGAAATGATATCAGTCAGGCGAAGCTCTTCTGCTTCTACCTTGTCAAACTGCTCAAGCAAGTAGGCGATGGCGCTTGGGTACTCGGCAACAGAGCACTGAACCTGGTTGATACCATCTTCAATGCGCTTTGCGATATCAATCTCGCCTTCGCGGGTAAGGAGTTCTACTGTACCCATTTCACGCATGTACATACGTACTGGGTCAGTGGTGCGGCCAATTTCGCTTTCTACACTTGATAGGGCCTGGGCCGCGGCTTCAATCGCGTCTTCGTCCGCATTGTCTTCTGTCATCATCAGATCATCGGCATCAGGGGCAGTTTCAACCACCTTAATACCCATGTCATTAATCATCTGAATGATGTCTTCCACCTGATCAGAATCGACGATGTCCTCTGGTAGGTGGTCATTTACTTCGGCGTAGGTCAGATAGCCTTGTTCCTTGCCTTTAGCAACAAGTAACTTTAGCTGTGACTGCGGATTTTGCTCCATAGACGATATCCAACTTAGGGTCTGATTGAGAATAGTAGTATGCAGAGATGCAAACCAATAATTATAACAAATTTCTTAATTGATGACTACTTACTAGCCGGGACGGTTGAGTATCAGCAACTGCAATTCCCGCTTCTCTTCGACTGATAAGCCGACGGTTCTCGATTTAGCCTGCAACTTTTCGATTTGTTGTTTAACGCACTGGTCAATGACTTTGTCCATTGCGTCAAGAAAAACATCTAGAGTGTTGTCCTCTTCTTTGGCAAGAGGCAGTTCCCAGGCTGCCAGACGTGCCAGCATCCCTTCACTTTTGCTTCCGCGCCAACCCTCTAGGAGTTGTCCAGTTTTAATATTGGGGTTGGCCCGACACTTTTCAACTATTGTTATCAATAAATTTAGTCCAGCGACATCAATCCCTTCAAATGCGGCCATATCAAATTCTAGGCTATTTACAAAATCCGGGTTCTGGATCAGCAAGGCGATAACTTCACGCATCGGGGTACGTTTGATTTCCGGCTGGCCGGCTTTCTTCGGCGCCTCAGCTCCTTGTTTTGAGATTAGCTGTTGCAATTGCTCTTCGTTGGGCAATCCCAATTTTCTGCCAAGCATCTCACGCAAATAGAGGCGCAGCGTGCCGCCGGGTACCTTGTCGATCAGCGGAACGGCAAGGGTACTAAGCTTGGCCTTGCCCTCGTTGCTGCTGGTATCCACCTGCTGCAGCAAGGTGCTGAACATAAAATCCGACAGGGTCATGGCCTGATCGACTTGCTGCTCGAACCCTTCCTGGCCGTATTGGCGGATATAGGTGTCGGGATCCTCGCCGTCGGGCAAGAACATAAATTTGAGCTGGCGCCCGTCGTTGAGATACGGCAGGGCTTGCTCCATCGCACGCCAGGCTGCGTCACGGCCGGCACGGTCACCATCGTAGCAACATACTACGGTGCCGGTCTGGCGGAACATCATTTGGATATGGTCACCGGTGGTCGAGGTACCCAGCGAGGCCACGGCATAGTCGACCCCGAACTGGGCCAGGGCAACGACATCCATATAGCCTTCGACAACCAATAGTTTTTCCGGCTCGCGATGAGCTTGCAGTACTTCGTACAAGCCGTAGAGCTCACGCCCTTTGTGGAAAATCGGCGTTTCCGGTGAGTTGAGGTACTTCGGGGTACCATCACCCAGGACTCGGCCACCAAAGCCGATCACCCGGCCGCGACGGTCGTGAATCGGGAACATCACCCTGCCACGGAAGCGGTCGTAGCGTCTGCCGTTGTCATTTTCGATCAGCATACCGGCGCTAACCAGCGCCTGTTGGGCCTGCATATCGCGGCCAAAGCGGTTGCGAACCTGATCCCACTGATCCGGTACAAAGCCGATACCAAACTTTTTGACCACTTCACCGGAAAGCCCGCGTCCCTTGAGGTAGTCAATCGCCACCTGGCCTTCCTGGGTACGCAGCTGGCCTTGGTAGAACTGGGAGATCTGTCCCATCATCTCATAAAGGCCAAGTTTTTCTTTGCTGCGGGCACCGGATTGGCCACCACCGCTGCCTTGCTCGCGCGGCACTTCGAGACCTAGCTGTGAAGCAAGTTCTTCGATGGCTTCGACAAACTCCAAGCGGTCGAATTCCATCACGAAATCAAGGACGTTACCGTGGGCGCCACAGCCGAAGCAGTGGTAGAACTGCTTTTCCTGGCTGACAGAGAATGACGGGGTCTTTTCGTTATGGAACGGGCAGCAGGCACCAAAGTTTTTGCCCTGTTTCTTGAGCTTTACCCTGGCATCCACAATATCCACGATGTCATGCCGAGAGATGAGATCATCGATAAAGGTACGTGGGATTTTTCCAGCCATAGAGTGGTGATACCTGCTTGCGTTGGAATGGAGTGTCAAATCAAAGTGTTATAGATAAATGATAATAGCACTTTGATTTGCCATCGTTGAATAAAAACTGATGGAGCAGTAAATACGAACAAGCCGCGCAGTCCGGTAACGGATAGCACGGCTTGTTGCAGAAATAGGGTAGGGATTAACCTAGCTTGGCTTTCACCAGCTGGCTAACTTTACCCATATCGGCACGACCCTGAACCTGTGGTTTCAACACGCCCATCAGTTTGCCCATGTCTTGCATGCTGGCAGCACCGGTCGCAGCAATAGCCTCATCCAGCAGAGCGGCGACTTCGTCGTCGGTCAGCGGCTGTGGCATGAACTCTTCCAGAACTGTGATCTCAGCAAGCTCTGCATCAGCAAGATCTTGACGGCCTGCTGCTTCGAATTGAGCAACAGAGTCACGGCGTTGTTTTACCATTTTGGTCAACACTGCCAGCACGTCGTCTTCGGAAAGAGTGATCTTTTCATCAACTTCACGCTGTTTAATGGCAGCCATTACCAAGCGAATTGTGCCAAGACGAGGTTTGTCTTTGGCTTTCATCGCTGCTTTTTGTTCGTCTTTAAGACGTTCAATCAGGGTCATAACACGTTCCTTCTGTTAATCAGCAGATTAGTACAGACGAACGCGACGCGCGTTTTCGCGAGCCAATTTCTTCAGGTGACGCTTAACTGCCGCTGCTTTCGCACGCTTACGTACAGTAGTAGGCTTTTCGAAGTGCTCACGACGACGTACTTCAGAAAGGATACCTGCTTTTTCGCAAGAGCGCTTGAAACGACGTAGTGCTACGTCAAACGGTTCGTTTTCACGTACTTTGATTACTGGCATGTAATACTCACCTCAGAGTGATTCGGTTAATGCTGACGTTCAATAAAGTGTCAGCTGATTAAAAATGGTGCGAAATTCTAATCTGATCTGGGGGCATTTGTAAAGCATTCTGCAACCCCGAACTGGTTAATTTCTGTCAAGGGCGGTAGTATGGCCCCCAATTACCATAAGTATAGAGGTTGTTATGCGTATACTGGGCATCGAAACCTCCTGTGACGAAACAGGTGTGGCTATTTTCGATGATGAAAAAGGCCTATTGGCACACGAACTTTACAGCCAGGTAAAACTGCACGCCGATTACGGTGGCGTCGTGCCTGAACTGGCCTCGCGTGACCATGTAAAGAAGACGATTCCGCTCATCAAGGAAGCGCTTAACAATGCCGGTTTGACGCCTGCAGATTTGGACGGAGTGGCATACACAGCAGGCCCTGGGCTTGTTGGCGCACTGCTTGTCGGAGCGACTATTGGCCGCAGCCTAGCGTATGCCTGGGATCTGCCAGCCGTCGCGGTACACCATATGGAAGGCCACTTGTTGGCACCGATGTTGGAAGATAACCCGCCTCAGTTCCCGTTTGTAGCGCTACTGGTGTCTGGCGGTCACACCATGATGGTGGAAGTGAAGGGCATTGGCGAATACCAAATTCTGGGTGAGTCGATTGACGATGCGGCCGGTGAAGCGTTTGATAAAACCGCCAAGTTGATGGGACTGGATTATCCGGGAGGCCCACTGCTGTCGCGTTTGGCCGAAAAAGGCACGGCAGGTCGTTTTACCTTCCCGCGTCCGATGACTGACCGTCCGGGGCTGGATTTCAGTTTTTCTGGCCTGAAGACGTTTGCAGCAAACACTATCCGCGCCAACGATGATGACGAGCAGACTCGTGCCGACATCGCTTATGCGTTTCAGGAAGCGGTTGTTGATACGCTAGCGATTAAATGTAAGCGTGCCCTGAAGCAGACAGGCTTCAAGCGCTTGGTGATTGCCGGTGGTGTGAGTGCAAACAAGCACTTGCGTGAGCAGCTGGAAACCATGATGGCGAAAATGGGGGGAGAAGTATTCTACCCACGCACCGAGTTCTGTACCGATAACGGAGCGATGATTGCGTTTGCCGGTATGCAGCGACTGAAAAACCAAGAAACGATGGATTTGGGTGTGAAAGCCTATCCGCGTTGGCCTATCGATCAGCTCAAGCCGATCAAAGGCGAGTAAAGACGTCTGCCTAGAAACGAATGGGCAGTAAATCGATGAGCTAGGTAAAGCAGCAACCCCGTGACAGGCTGACAATCAGTCTTGTGGCGGGGTTGTTTTGTTTCTGCGCTGGAATTTGTTCCAGATTTTGCTCTCTTCCCCTTCGAGCAGGCGGCGGACATTGTCGTGATGACGGAACACGATAAGGCATGACAGCATGGCGACCGGCATGGTGTATTCCGGTTTGACCCACCAAGTAAATAGCGGGGCTGCCAGAGCGGTGACCATGGAGCCTAGCGAAGAATAACCGGTAACTAATACAGTAAGTAACCAAGTGCTGATAAGCAAGCCGCTGAGATCCCAGCCAATGGGAGCCAGTGCGCCCAACGCGGTCGCGACGCCTTTACCACCTCGGAAATGAAAGAATATCGGGTAGATATGGCCAAGGCAGGCGGCAATGCCGATGAAACCCAGCATGAACGGGTTGATGCCGATGAAGTAGCTTAGCCAGACCGGTAGCATGCCTTTGAGGATATCGCACACCAGTACACTGGCAGCAGCACCACGGCCGCCGAGACGCAAGACATTGGTGGCCCCGGGGTTGCCCGAGCCGTTTTCTCGCGGATCTGGCAGGCCGTACAAGCGGCAGATCAAGACGGCACTGGATATTGAACCCAGCAGGTAGGCGCCGATGATGATCATGAGTACAAGTGGTGTCATGCAAGATCCTGTAGCAAGTGGCAATGAGCCGCCGATTTAATCTATCGTCAGCCATGATGCATGGGCCGGCATATGGTATAGTGCTCCCCCGAAGCCTCTTAGGCAATACGATGATCATATAAATCAAGATCATAGTATATAGACGATTACGACCTGATAATACGCGTTTTTGCTCAAATTAGGTATCCGACCTCTAACATTATTAGCGATTGAACATGGATTCAGTATTTATCGAACATCTAGAAGTCATCGCCACCATTGGTGTGTATGACTGGGAACAGGAAATTAAGCAAAAATTGGTGCTTGATTTGGAAATGGCTCACGATAATCGTCCTGCTGCACAAAGCGATGATGTCGTTTATGCCCTGGATTATGCGGCGGTGAGTGATGCGGTGACACAGCATATTCAAAATGGCCGTTTCCTGTTGGTGGAGCGTGTCGCTGAGGAAATCGCTAACCTGATCATGACCCAGTTCTCAGTGCCTTGGATCAAGGTACGTGTGACCAAGCCGGGTGCGGTTGCCAATGCCCGTGGTGTCGGGGTGGTGATCGAGCGGGGAAGCAAGTGACCACTGTCTATATCAGCCTTGGCTCCAACATAGACCGCGAACGCTATTTGCAGGCTGGTTTGCTGGGGTTGAGTCGGCTGGGTACGGGGATGCAGGTTTCTACCATCTATGAAGCCGAGCCGGTGGGCTTTAGTGGACCGAACTTCTATAACTGTGTCGCTGTCATCGAAACGTCTTTGTCTTTGGATACACTCTTGGATGCGCTGAAGCAGTTAGAGTTGCAACATGGCCGCTCGTCCGATGCAGCCAAAAATCAAAGTCGCACCTTGGATCTGGACATTCTCCTTTATGGCGATACTGTGCAGAGCACCTACCCCGTTTTGCCACGTAGCGATATATATAAGTTTGCCTTTGTGTTGCAGCCTTTGATGGAGCTGTGCCCTGAACGGGTGATCCCGGGAGATGGTCGCACGGTGACCGAGCTTTGGCATGATTCTCGTTTTGAACAGGCACTTTGGCCTGTTGAATATCATTTTGTCGTTTAGGGATTGTTATGAGTTACTTTGAAGCCTTTGTGCTGGCCCTGATCCAGGGTTTGACTGAGTTTTTGCCGATTTCGAGCTCTGCCCATTTGATTTTGCCATCGGCCATTTTGGGCTGGGACGATCAGGGCTTGGCGTTTGATGTGGCGGTGCATGTGGGTACCTTGGCTGCAGTGATCTGGTATTTCCGCAAGGAAGTAGTAGCCCTGCTGTCGGCGTGGATCAGCTCTATCTTCAAGAAAGAGCACAGCGCTGAATCCAAGCTGGCTTGGATGATTGTGCTGGCCACGATCCCAGCCTGTATCTTCGGCCTGTTCATGAAAGACATCATCGAGATCTACTTGCGTTCGGCGTGGGTGATTGCAGGTACTACGATCTTCTTCGGCTTGCTGCTGTGGTGGGTGGATGTACGTGCTTCCCAAAAAGATGATGAATACCAAGCTGACTGGAAGCGTTCGCTATTTATCGGCCTAGCTCAGGCGGCGGCGATGATCCCGGGTACCTCGCGCTCCGGTGCAACGATGACAGCGGCACTGTACCTTGGCTTTACCCGTGAAGCGGCAGCGCGCTTCTCGTTCCTGATGTCGATCCCTATCATCCTGCTTGCCGGTGGCTACCTGAGTATGAAGATGGTAGTGAGCGGTGCACCAATCCAGCTGGATGCTTTGCTGATCGGTATTGTCGTCTCCTTTGTCAGTGCGTATGCCTGTATCCACGCCTTCCTTAAGCTGGTTACCCGCTTGGGGATGTTCCCGTTTGTGGTATACCGCTTACTACTTGGCGCAGGTCTGATTGCGTTTTTGCTTACTCAGTAATAGCGCATCCATATTGAACTGATACAGAGAGCCCGGCTATTAATGCCGGGCTTTTTATTTCTTCACGACTTGGTAATCAGATAGCCCGATATTCAATTAGTCATAGAGCCGTGGCTAGCGTAGATCTACCAGTGCGTTTTTGACAGCCTCCGCACGGCGTAGGGCAAGTTGTTCCTTGATCTCTTTCCCCTTGAAACCAGCTTCGACAATCGGTTTCACCTCAACAGCCTGGGCGGCGGCAAAGGCACCCTCGAAGATATCAGCCTGCGGGTAGGGATCGTTTTCAAACCCGGTGCGGCCTCTTACATCGGCCCGACAACAGGTAGCCAGTTGGGCGACTCTCTCTGGCTTACGCCAGGCATCGATTTGATCGAAGATATTGATAAAGGTGCTTGGGCGCAGCTCGGCGGCAAAATGCAACTTGGTATGCTGGGCGCAGACCATCAGGGCGATATCGCGATACTCGTTCGGCACCCGCAGGCGCTGGCATAAGCCACGAATGGCATCGAGCCCGGTATGGCAGTGCATTTTATGACTCGGTAGCTCTTCTTTGGGGGTGAGGGCTTTGCCAAGATCGTGGACCTGGGCGGCAAAACGGATCGCCTTGGACGTACTGAGGTTTGCCGCTTGCTCGGTAACCAGCAGGGTGTGGATACCGCAGTCGATTTCCGGGTGCCATTTTTCCGGCTGGGGAACACCGAACAAGGCGTTGATTTCCGGCATGATCACCGCAAGGGCACCGCACTGGCGCAATACCTTGAGAAAGACTTCAGGGTTGTCGGACTGTAGAGACTTTTCCCATTCGATCCACACCCGCTCCGGTGTCAGGGCGGAAAGCTCGCCAGCTACCACCATATCCTGCATCAGTGCCATGGTTTCGGCAGCGACGGAAAAGCCAAGATGGGCAAACCGGGCAGCAAAGCGGGCAACGCGCAGTACACGCAAAGGATCTTCGACAAACGCAGGAGAGACATGGCGAAGTTGGCGCAGCTCAAGATCGCGCTGGCCGTGGTAAGGGTCTATCAGGCTGCCGTCTTCGGCCTGGGCAATCGCGTTGATAGTCAGATCCCGGCGCATCAAGTCCTGCTCCAAGGTCACATCCGGGGCAGAGTAGCAGGTGAATCCGGTATAGCCCTGGCCAGATTTACGTTCGGTACGGGCGAGGGCATATTCCTGCTTGGTTTTCGGGTGCAGGAAAACCGGGAAATCGCTACCGACCTGGCTGTAGCCTTGCTCCAGCATTTGCTCGGGCGTCGTTCCGACAACGACCCAGTCCTTGTCTTTCACTGGCTGTTCAAGCAGGGCATCTCGCACAGCCCCGCCAACTAAATACGTTTGCACTGATTTATCCTTTTTCGTTCTGACTGCAGACTGTTATTGCTCCAGTATACCAAACCTTAGGTGTACTCACGAATGGCTTGCGGCAGGCCGAGGTTTAGAGGCAAAACCCTTGTCAGGCCTTATCTGAAGGGCTATACATTCATTTAAGGGACAGGTAACGTAGGGGGCTTCCCCTTCCAGGCCGACAATAAGAGATCAAAAGGCATGTACAAGGACTTTTTTGGGATCACCGAATCACCATTTTCTATTGTGCCCAGCGCACGTTTCCTTTATCTGAGTGAGCGTCACCGTGAAGCATTGACCCACATGTTATCCAGCCTCAATGGAGGGGGCGGTTTCGGTTTGTTGACCGGTGAGGTGGGTACCGGTAAGACAACTGTTCTGCGCGCGTTGGTATCGCGTCTGCCTCAGGAAACCCAGGTGGCGGTTATTATGAACCCGTCACTGTCGACTCGAGAGCTGCTTGCCAGTCTCTGTGATGAGTTGGGAATTGATTATACCGATGAGGCAACCATCAAAACCCTGACCGATGGCATCTACCAGCATTTGCTGGCCAACCATCGTGAGGGACGCCAGACCCTGTTGTTGATTGACGAAGCTCAGCACCTATTGCCGGAAGTGCTCGAGCAGCTGCGTCTGTTGACCAATCTAGAAACAGACAGTGTCAAACTGCTTAAGGTGGTGCTAGTGGGGCAGCCAGAGCTGCAGCAGCTGTTACAGCAGGACAGGCTGCGCCAGCTCGCCCAGCGGATCACTTCCCGCTACCACTTGCTTCCGTTGACTGAAGATGAAGTGCGGGAGTATATCCATTACCGCCTGCAGGCGGTGGATTGTTTGCATGAAGTGTTTGCCCCGGCCCAGACCAAGCAAATTGCCAAGGCCACCGGCGGGATCCCTCGTCTTATCAACCTGGTATGTGACAAGTCGATGCAGCTGGCCCACCAACAATCGACCCATTTGCTGAACAAAGAGCTGGTCGAGCGGGCGTGCAGTGATGTCTTGAGCTGGCAATTACCGCAATACACGGCTCCCAATAATACGGATACGCCTACGGCTTCTCGCAAACCTTTGGCTGTTGCTTTGGCCGCAGGTGTTGTCACTGCTATTGGGTTGGGGTACTGGTCGGGTATTTTGTCGCAACCTAACAGTCAGCCTTTGCCGGTAGTGTCTGATGCTGCTGTGCAAGCCTCAGTCGCTGTGACTGCCACGGCTCAAGAGCCTATGACAGCCAGTAAGCCTGTTGTTTCTTCGTCGTCACAGACGCAGCCGGTCATTAAGGCGGTGCAGAGCACTTCTCAACAGGTTAGGCCACAACGGCTGTCGCCACAGGAGCTGTGGCAGCAGGTGGTTAGCCAGGCTGGCTCTGAGCGTCTGGCGATGCAGACACTGTATAAGCTTTGGGGGTACAGCACCCAACTCAATCAGGCCAACTGTGAGTCAGGCAGCCGTGTCCAGCTAAGCTGTTTTAACGGAACGGGTTCACTTGAGCAGCTGGCATTGATCAACCGCCCGGCGATTATTGAGCTCAGTGAGCCGAGTGGGGAAACCTATTTTGCAACCTTGTACGCAATTGGCCATGAAAGGGTTGAGTTGCTGTTGGCCGGGCAGCGTTTTGCTGTCAGTGCTCAATGGCTGATTCAGCGTTGGAATGGTGAATACACCTTGCTGTGGCGACCGCCGCTGGGTGACAAAACCGCTATTCGTTACGGCCAGCAAGGGCCTAGGGTACAATGGCTCGACCGTCAGCTGAGCCAGTTGTTGGGCGTGATGCCGGAGAACCAGGATACTTTTGAGCAGGCTCTGCTCAATAAACTGCGCCGCTTCCAGCGCGCCCAAGATTTATCGGTGGATGGGATCGCCGGACCTCGCACCTTGATGGTGATTGATTCAGCCCTGAATTTACCGGGTCCGACCCTGCAACCGGAGAAAAGCTAATGTCGAAGTTATTATCAGCTCTGGCTCAGTCGGATGCCCAGCGCGCACCGGCAACATTGCCATCGGGGGCGGCATATCGAACGGGGCCAGCTCCAAAGCAAACTAATCCTTGGTTGCTAACGGGGGCCGGTTTTGCCCTGCCGGTGATCGGGATGCTGGGGTATCTGTTTTTCCAGCAGCAACAAACGGAAAGTGGTATAGCGCCTCAGCCTCATACCGTTGAACATCAGGCCGCTGCTACTGAGGCATCTGCATCCGTGGCCTCTGCATCCTTGGCGACAGTGCAGCCGGTGTCGGCACCGACACTTGAGGTTGCATCTGAGTTGACACCAGCCTCGGTACTTGAAGTCGCAGCGGTGACTGAGAGGCCGCAATATCCGCAAGGCATTGAGAGATTGGATTACCCGCAGTTTTATGCCGAACCTCTCCCTCATCAAGCAGGACAACCGTATCGGGTGAGTTATACTCAGACCTCTTCAACACCCGTTCAAGCGGCCAGTGAGCCAAGTGGCTGGGATAGCGAGCCACTGCCGTTGCCTACCTCGGTGGATCAGTCCGTCCGTCGACCAGCCAGTAATTCCGTTGACGATAGCTGGGATTTGGAAGGGCTGGATTACTCCGAGTTATCGCCACAGTTGGCGAGCCAACTGAAGGCCGCGATTGCAGCTACTGGTGACGGGGAAACATTGCCGCAATTGCTGCAGGAAGAGCGCTTGCCGGCAATGCCTGAGCCGCAGGCTCCGCTCAGTGCGGTTTCCATTGGTGATCTTCCCTCTTCGGTTCAGGATAGGATCCCGCATTTGAACTTCCAGACTCATATCTACTCGTCATCGGCAGATAGCCGCTGGGTCAAGGTTAATGGTAGCGAGGCTTATGAAGGGGATGAGATTGCACCTGGCGTGGTGTTACGGAGGATTGAGCCGCGCGAGGTGATGTTTGATTTCGAGTCTTACCTTATATCAATGCCAGCCCTGTCGGAATGGTAAACAGGCAATAGCACTCAATATTGGACAATAAAAAAGGCAGCTTAGCTGCCTTTTTTGATTCCGCTCTGTTGCTGTCATCTCTGTTTGGGAGATTATGCCCAGCCGTTGTTGCGCTTGCGGCGACGCGGGATAAGGTGAGGCAGGATCAGGCCGAATAGCAGACCACCGCCGGCAACCATACCGCCGTAGGTGAACCAGCGCATCAGCAGGTCATCTTTCTGAGTGTCCAGGCGGGCACGTAGCTCGCGGATCTCAGCCTGCGAGGTCATTAGCTGCTCGTTAAGCTGGCCGTTCTGGGTTTCCAGATCAGAAATTTGTTCGTTGCGAAGCTTCAGTGAGTTTTGCAGGCTAGCCGTTTTCTCATCGCCAGATTCCAGCGCTTCCTCTAGCTGTGCTTTCACTTCAGTCAGCTCTTTTTCCAGCGCAGGGAAACGCACTTTAAGGCCAACTTGAGGCGAAACGAAGTCAGAGTTAACCCAGCCGGTGCGGCCGCGGTTATCACGGATTTTGCTAAAGCCAGTCTCGCGGTTAGTTTCCAATAGATCGACTTTGGTACCGGCATTCACACTACCCATGATACGGTATTGCGTACTTGGGCCGTTGTGCATGTAGGTAAATAGGTTGTCGGAGATATACCGAGTTTGGGCCTGCGCAGGCATGGTCACCATGGCACAAGCGAGTAATAGTAAGCTGATTAGCTGCTTCACAATTTGATTCCTTGGGGGAGAGCCTGTTTTTTCTCTAAGAGAGGAAGTCTAAGAATTTTGTGCGTTGGGTGCAAGAAAAGAGGGAGGCATAGCCTCCCTCTTTTGATCTTGAGCCCGCTTTGACGGTGTTTAACTAAACACAGCTTGCATTACGTAGTAGAAAATGACTGCAAGCAAGGCGCCAGCTGGCAGGGTAACAACCCAAGAGGCAACGATATTACGGACCACACCCAGGTTCAGTGCTGCGATACCACGGGCAAAGGCAACACCAATGACACCACCGACTAATGTTTGGGTGGTTGAAATAGGAAGACCCGTACCCGATGCAAGCACAACGGTAGATGCAGTCGCTAGCTGGGCAGCAAAGCCACGGCTTGGCGTTAGTTCGGTAATACCGGTACCAACGGTGGCCATAACCTTGTGACCCATTGTTGCTAGGCCGATAACGATACCGAAACCACCTAACGGCAAGATCCACCAAGCGATTTGACTCTTGGCGGTGATTTCACCCATGTTCTGAACGGTAGTGACAACGGCAGAAAGAGGACCGATAGCATTGGCTACATCGTTAGAGCCGTGGGCAAAGGCCATCGCACAAGCTGTAACCACCATCAGCAGGCTGAAAATACGCTCAACACCGGCATATCCATTGCTATCAACGGTCGAACCGTCGTCTGTGTATTTACGGTTAATATAAATGTAACCAAACACCATTACAATGAGGGACACAGCTACAGATGCCAGCCATGCTTCACCGCTCGAGAGGTGAAGGCCTACGTGTTTCAGACCTTTTTTGATCGTAACTAGAGCGATTACGATCGTGGTCATGAACATGTAGACAGGCACGAAGCGCTTAGCATTGATTACTGGGTTATCAGTATCGAAGATCAGGCGCTGGGCGCTGATGAAAATAGCATAAGCAAACAGCCCCGAGATCAACGGTGTGATAAGCCAACTGCCGACGATGCCCTGAACAGAGCTCCAGTCAACAGCGTCAGTACCTACTGAAACACAGGCAAAACCGATGATGGCACCAATAATGGAGTGAGTAGTAGATACCGGCCAGCCCATGTAGGACGCAACCAGTAGCCAGGTACCAGCAGCCAATAGGGCTGACATCATGCCGTACACCAATACTTCCGGATTGGCAGCATATAGCGAGGTGTCGATAACCCCTTTGCGGATGGTATCTGTAACTTCACCACCTGCTAGGTAAGCACCTGCAAACTCGAAGATCATCGCAATGATGATTGCTTGTTTAACGGTCAGAGCTTTAGAACCGACCGAGGTACCCATGGCGTTGGCAACGTCGTTCGCACCAATACCAATAGCCATCAATAGACCAAAAAAAGCCGCCACCAAAATAAGAATGGTGCCGTAGTTAGCCAGGATTTCCATTGTAAAACCTTGTTTTTGTTACACTCTTTCGCTTATGAGCGCGATAGCATGATTTCAAGACGAGAGCCGACACGTTGTGCCTGGTCAGCGATAGCACCAACCCACTCGAGAATCTTGTAAAGGAACATGATATCCACCGGACTGAGTTGGTCTTCGATGGACATGAGCTGTTGGCGAAGCTTGATCTGCATGCTGTCGGTATCGTCTTCGATAACGTCAAGCTGGTTGATCATCTCAGCCACGAGCGTCACTTCTCTGCCTTTAAAGCCTGTTTCAAGAAGCTCGTCCAGTTCGTTGATGACACGGTTTGCCTGGTTGGCGGCATCAAGGCAACGTTGAACGTAGGCGATAAAGTCAGGATACATTTCGGAAGGAATTTGAAGCTGGCGACCCAAGACGCGGCCCGCAATGTCTTTCGACAAGTTGGCAAGCTTATCTTGCTGGGTCAGTAGACCAAGCATGTCAGTACGATCGACTGGCATGAAAAGGCCACGAGGAAGCTTCAGACGGATTTCTCGCTTAAGCACATCCGCATCTTTTTCAAGCTGGGAAATTTGCTCGCGCAGGACAGCCGCCTGATCCCAATCACCCGCCTTACAGGCTTCGAAGAAAGGGACTAGCAATTCGCAACACTCATTTACACGGGTAACGTGACGTTGCAATGGTTTGATCGGGGACTTAGCAAATAGCCCCATAATAGTATTTACTGGCATAGCCGAATAACCTAGAAAGTGCCTTAAATGGCTAATTCTTGAGCGATGGTCATTAAGGCGCGCATGGTAACGCATAAGTAAGTATAGGGGAACTAATTTCGATCAAGGTTTTGTTTATATTTCAGACTTGCCCCGGAGTGCAATTGCCAATATCCTTGGTTTGCCACTGTTTATAGGTAGAACTATGGAAACTGAGATAGAACTGAAGTTTTTCGTCTCACCAGAATTTTCGAGCCAGTTACTGAAAAAAATCGCTGAAGCGAAAGTTCTGCAGCAAAGTCGTCGCGAGTTAGGCAATGTCTACTTCGACACCCCAGACCAAATTCTTCGCCAGCACGATATCGGTCTTCGGATCCGTCGTTTTGATGATGTATTTGTCCAAACATTGAAGACCGCCGGTCGTGTGGTCGCCGGACTGCACCAGCGTCCGGAATACAATGCCGAAACCAACAGCACCGAGCCTGCTCTCGCCCTGCATCCTGCAGATGCTTGGCCGGAAGGTTTTGATGTTGATCGAACCCAGCAGCAGCTTGCCCCGCTTTTCTCTACTGATTTCGTCCGTCAGCAATGGTTGGTCGCGATGCCCGATGGCAGCCAGGTCGAACTGGCCTTTGACCAAGGGGAAGTAAGTGCTAACGGTGAAACGACACCGATTTGCGAAGTCGAGCTGGAGCTGAAGTCAGGCCAAACGGATGCCTTGTTTACTCTGGCCCGTGAATTGTGCGCCGACGGTGGCATGCGCCTGGGTAACCTGAGCAAAGCTGCCCGGGGTTACCGTTTGGCGGCAGGCTATCAGGGTGATGAAGTGACTCAGCTTGTAGCGGTCAAACTTGACGGCAGTGAGTCGGTCGAAACCGTGTTTGTCAAAACCCTTGAACATGCTCTGGGCCATTGGCATTACCATGAACAAATCTTTGCTGAACGCCAAGAGCCGAAGGCTCTGGTCCAAATTCAGCAGGCGCTTGGCTTGATCCGCCAAACCCTGGTCACCTTCGGTGGCATGATCCCGCGTCGGGCCAGTGCCCTATTACGCCAGGAACTGCAGTGGCTAGAAGGCGAGCTGGATTGGCTGGCTGATGCCGCAGGCTTGGAGTATTTGCTGGCCGAAAAAGGCCATGCGCTGAAAAAGCTCAATGCGCGCAAACAACTGGTGAAGCAACTTGAAGTTGTTCAATCGGAACTGCCAGACGACAATGAAATGTTACTTCTGCTCAGCTCGTCACGTTACTGTGGTTTGCTGCTCAACTTGAGTCGCTGGATCCTGAGCCGAGGCTGGCAGCCGTTTCTCGATGACAAGTCCCGGGCACGTTTGGCCGAGCCGGTCAAAGGTTTTGCCGATAATATGCTGGGACGTTCGTGGCAGGAATTGCTTGATGTCTTTCCGGCCGAGCGCCAGCTCAATCGTGTCGATTATCTCGACCAGCAACCGCGTTTGCTTCGCAACCTGATGAGCGGTTTGAGCTTTGCTTCTTTATATGAAGAAGAAAAGCGCATGGCATTTCGCATGCCATGGCTGGACTTGCTGCAGGGAATTGATGATCTTCGCCACCTTGAGCCTATCCGCCAATTGTTGGATGAACAGGAAGACGACGAGGATCGCAGCCAGATTGAAAAATGGCTCCAGCGTAAGGAAGAGTCGTTGATCCATGCGATGGATCAGACCCGCCAAATGGGTATCGAGCTTCTCCCATACTGGCCATAAAGTAATGGCAAGGACTTGAAAACACCCGGCTTAGGCCGGGTGTTTTGTCATATACCTAAGTTACGTTTTTTCTGACTTTTGCTCTTCCAGTTTTCTTTCAATAGTTTCAAGGCGATCCATTAAACGTTGCTGATTGGCCAGCATAGTCTGCCACTCGCGTTCATGGCGGGCATCGTCCTGCTCTTTCTTCTGTTCGGGATCGGAGATGATGGAGCTCACCAGGCCGGCCACCATACCGAACAAACCCACCCCACAAACAATAATGACCGCAGCGAGTATTTTACCCATCACGGTCACTGGATAATGGTCACCATAGCCGACGGTCGAAATCGTCACGAATACCCACCACAGGGCATCACTGGCATCTTTTATGTTGGACTCGGGGACGTTGCCTTCGAGGATCAACATTAGGGCCGAGCCGACGGAGACCAACACGGTTAATAGCAGGAAGATACTGGCAACGGTTGCTTCACGACGGTTGCTTCGGATTTGGTTGAGAACCTGATGGCTGGAGCGGATCAGGCGGATCACCCGGAAGATTTGCAGCAGGCGGGCAAATCGTATTTGTTCGATGATCGGGATACTGGCGATGAAGTCGAGCCAGTGGGTCTTGAGATAGGTGATCTTCTCCTTGCTTCGGAAAAAGTCCGCAAGCAGCTGGCACCAGAAGACCAGACAGATAAAGGTATCGATGCCGAGCAGCAACAAATAGCCGTTACTTTGCTTGGGCAGGAAGATCATCGTGGTCACTATGGTCAGTGATACAAACGACAATACCAATGACATCAGGCTCATTGGATTGAGCTCATATTTGACGGGGTCGATCTTTTTCATCATTAAATTTTTGTACTGCGCAGCCGATAGATAGAATGAGAAGTATTGTTTCGGTGCGAAAAATAAATAGATTTCTAGGCACCGACTTCCCTACACCCTATGCAAAGCTGAGGACCTTTACGTGACCAACTGACTCTGCATGGGCGTAATAAGAATATATGGAGATACCACATGACCAAAATGGTTTTCAAGCCTTGGGAGAAAGGGCTGACAAATATCCGGTTGATCCCCAAGCTGTTATTGCTGATGGTGTTCAGCACCATCTTGCTGGTTGGCAAGCAGCTGTGGGATGCCAGCACCTTCTATCAATCGGTAGTGGATATCCAACAAGACAGGGCGCAGGAGCAAGCGCAGGCAACCGCAGCGGTTATTCAGGCGCTGCCATCGACGAGCCAGCAGGACGTTGTGCTAGTTGAACAGGTGGTTGCTGCACAGGCGGCAGCCATGAACAGCGGCGCCTATGTCTATTTGGTCGAGCGCGGCAGCAACAAAGTTATCGGTCACCCGAGTGCCAGCGCTTTGTCTGGGCTGCAGGGAGAGATTGATAGCCAAGGCAGCCTTAACCGTGCCTTGCAGCAACTGTCCGGACAGGCCAGTCTGATCTTTTCTGATCAATCGCGCTTTGAGTATGCGGTTGAACTCCCTCGATTGAACTGGGTGGTTGTTGCATCGCAACCAGCCTCGGAAGCCGACGCCTATTACCAGCAGTACCTTGTGCAGGTGGCCTGGCAAACGGCCTTGATGATTATTGCCTTTGTGGTGATTTTGCTAGGTGGCTCCCATGTCATGCTGCGCCAGACCCGATACCTGGCAGAGAGTATTAAACGATTGGCTGCCCGGGATCTGACCCAGCCTATCGTGATGGAGTGCCGTGACGAATACGGTGATCTGGCTAAAGAACTTGAGAAGACCCGTCTTCAGCTACGCGAGGTGATCAGCAACCAGCGTGATGCTGCCGGCGAGTTATCTGGTTTGGCTGAAGTCATGTCGATCAGCATGGTTGAAACCAAGGAGTCGGCGCAGGAAGAGTTCAATGAGATTGACCAGCTGGCGTCGGCAATGAGCGAAATGACCTCGACAGTGCAGACCGTTGCCGAGCATGCCCGCGAAGCATCGAGCGCGACGGAAGGGACATCGGGTCAGGCGGTTCAGGGCCAGCAGTTCGTGTCCCAGACTATCGGCACCATCAACCAGTTGTCGCAGGATATCAGCCAGTCAGCCAATGCGGTTAATCAGGTGGAAGAGCGTGTTGAGCAGATCGGCACTGTGATTGTTACTATCCAGAGTATTTCCGAGCAAACTAACTTGCTGGCGCTTAATGCGGCTATTGAAGCGGCCCGTGCCGGTGATGCTGGACGTGGCTTTGCCGTGGTGGCAGACGAGGTACGTAACTTAGCCCAACGCACCCAGACTGCAACAGTTGAGATCCAGGAAATGATCTCCCAGCTGCAAACCAGTGCCCAGCAGGCGGTGGGCCTGATGGAGCAGAGTGTGGTCGAAGCTGCAGAAGGGGTAGATCTGGTGACCAGTGCCGGTGGTGAGCTGGATAAAATTGTGGAGCAGGTCAGTTTGATCAATGACATGAACTTCCAGATCGCATCGGCAGCCGAGCAGCAGAGCACCGTTGCTGACGAGATGAACCAGAACCTGACCAATGTTCGCGAGCTGGTGGAAGCATCGGTCGTGGTAGTGACTGAATTGTCGGAAACATCGGATGCGATGCAAAATCATGCCACTGAATTGGAAAAGAAAATCCAAGCCTTCCACGTATAATTAAATACACTTTTATCATCAAATCAACGCCCGCCTCGTGCGGGCGTTGTGCTATCGTAAGGACAATCAATACCCAGCCGGCCAGTATGGTTTTGGTCAACGTGGGTAGGTAAGACAACGGCATTTGAAAAGGAACCCCTATGACTGTGCAGGATCGCTTCCAAACCGCAATGGACAAGGCGTGGGATAAAGTTAGCTGTGCCCAACCGGATGCAATAGCCAACTGGCCACAGGAGAAGCTTGATGAGCTCAAGCAGGCACTGGCCTACAGTGATTTTATTACCGCCTCGGTAGTGCGTGATGCTGCTTTGTTGCCATGGTTAGCCCAGCATTTGGATGACTCAACAAGAGCGGAAGACTATCGCTCTGACTTGGCTGGCGATCTGGCTAAAGTGAATGATGAAGCCGGAATGATGCGGGTGCTGCGTCAGTTCCGCCGCCGCGAAATGGTGTGGATAGCCTGGCGTGATTTTATCGGTCATAACTCTTTGGATTTAAGTCTCGGTCATCTTTCTATGTTGGCGGAGGCGATGATCATGGAAGCCTACAACTGGCTCTATGCGCAATGTTGCGCTGAGTGGGGCACGCCGATGAACAGCGGTGGTGAAGCCCAGCCGATGTTGATCCTCGGGATGGGCAAGCTCGGTGGCGGCGAACTCAATTTCTCGTCCGATATCGATTTGATCTTTACCTACCCCGAAAACGGCGAAACCCAAGGCGGACGCCGTAGCCTGGCCAATGCCCAGTTCTTTACCCGCTTGGGGCAGCGTCTGATCAAGGCGCTCGATCAGCAGACCTTCGATGGCTTCTGCTACCGGGTCGATATGCGCCTGCGGCCATTTGGTGATAGTGGCCCATTGGTGATGAGCTATGCCGCGCTGGAAGATTACTACCAGGAGCAGGGGCGTGACTGGGAGCGCTATGCCATGATCAAAGCACGGGTGATGGGAAAAGAAAGCTTCTCCCAGTACCAAGAATTACGCCAGATGCTGCGGCCTTTTGTGTTCCGCCGTTATATCGATTTCAGTGCCATCCAGTCATTGCGGCGGATGAAGGCGATGATCAGCAGCGAAGTGCGTCGCCGTGGCCTCACCAACAACATCAAACTCGGGCCGGGCGGGATCCGCGAAGTGGAGTTTATCGCCCAGTCATTCCAGTTGATCCGTGGCGGGCGCACGCCTGAGTTGCGGGGACGTGGCTTGCGCGAGACCCTTCAGGCGATAAGAGCACAAGGCTTGTTGCCTTCTTTGCAAGTTGATGATCTCGAGCAGGGCTATGCGTTCTTGCGCAAGTTGGAAAATCTGCTGCAGGCAATCGATGACAAGCAGACCCAAACCTTGCCGGATAAACCACTTGATCAGTGTCGCTTGGCATTGGCGATGGGCTTTGCGGATTGGGAAGGGCTAGAGCTGGCTGTTGGCCGCCATATGGCGGCAATCCATGCGGTGTTTGATGACATCATTGGCAGCGATGAGGAAGAGTCGCAAAGTGAAGCCACGGCTCAGTTCCATGAAATGTGGGCCATGATCAAAGATCCTGAAGTGGTGACCGCGATCCTTGCTGAGCTCAATGCCCCGGAGGCAGAGAGCCAACTTTCAGTTCTGGCCAATATGAAGGCCGAGCTATCGAAGCGCACGCTTGGCCCCCGCGGCCGGGAAGTTCTCGCCAAGCTGATGCCCGCGGTACTGATGCTGATTGTAACCCGTGACGATGCCCCAGCAGTGCTGGAGCGGGTCAGTAAACTCATTGTCCGGATCGCAACCCGAACCACTTACCTCGAGCTGCTCAGCGAGCATCCGGCGGCACTCGAGCAACTGGTGCGCCTGTGTGCGGCCAGCCCGATGGTTGCTACCCAGCTGGCTCAATATCCGATTTTGCTCGATGAGCTGCTTGATCCCCAGCATCTCTACAACCCGACGCCGCTTGAGCACTACGGTGACGAGTTGCGCGAATTCCTTGCCCGGATCCCGGAAGAGGACATGGAACAGCAGATGGAGGCGATCCGCCAGTTCAAACAGACTCAGCTGCTGCGTATCGCTGCGGCAGATATCGCTGGCGCACTGCCTTTGATGAAGGTCAGCGATCATCTGACCTACCTGTCAGAAGCCATTGTTGCTGCCGTGGTTAACCAGGCTTGGCTGCAGATGGTGGAAAAATTCGGTGAGCCGAGGCATTTGCTCGAGCGCAGCGGGCGAGGCTTTGCGGTATTGGGCTACGGCAAGGTCGGTGGCTGGGAGCTCGGTTACGGATCCGATTTGGACTTAGTGTTCCTTCATGACTGTCCGGATAACGTATATACCAATGGCCGCAAGGAAATAGACGGCAGGCAGTTCTATCTGCGCCTCGCCCAGCGTATTGTCCATTTGTTCTCTACCCGCACCGCTTCTGGGGTGCTATACGAAGTGGACGTGCGCTTGCGCCCATCCGGTGCTTCGGGGCTGCTGGTCAGTACCATGGAAGCGTTTGCCGATTACCAACAAAAAGAAGCTTGGACCTGGGAGCATCAAGCCTTGGTCAGGGCGAGAATGATTTATGGCGATACCCCGTTGCAGCAGGCGTTTGCCGATGTGAGAAAATCCATTCTGATGTCCAGCAGAGAAGCCGAGCCGCTGCGTAAGGAAGTGGTCGATATGCGCCACAAGATGCGCGATCACCTTGGTAGCAAGAAAGCCGGGATGTTCGGCCTCAAGCAGGACAAGGGCGGGATCACCGACATTGAGTTTCTGGCCCAGTACTTGGTCTTGCAGCATGCCGCCGAAGAGAAAGCGCTGACTCGCTGGTCGGACAATGTCCGCTTGTTCGATACCATGGCCGATTACGATATTTTGGCGCCGGAGCAAGCAATGAAGCTCAAGCAGGCCTATTGTGCGATGCGGGATGAAATCCATCGCCTGAGTTTGCTGGGGCTACCTGCCTATGTCGAAGAAGGACGTTTTGCTGATGAGCGCCAATGTGTACAGGCGATCTGGCAGTCATTGCTGGAGCCTGAGGCTTAATATTGGACTATGAAGGCGAGGACGGTTTCTCGCCCTTTGTAGTTGAATCACCGTTGAAATCCCCCGAGCAGATGCATGCTAATTTGGCTTTGTGTTAATATTTGGGGGTTATCACAATCCCGGAGAAAAAAATGAAACTGACTCTTCCTGATTATGATCAAGCAGGCGTGCTGGTCGTGGGTGATGTCATGCTGGATCGCTACTGGTATGGGCCGACAGGTCGTATTTCCCCTGAAGCCCCCGTTCCTGTAGTAAAAGTCGATCAGGTAGAGGAGCGTCCGGGTGGAGCGGCCAACGTGGCCATGAATATCGCCGCACTGGGCGGTCATGCCCGTTTGGTTGGACTGACCGGTATTGATGAGCCGGCCCGTGCGCTGTCGGAAAAGCTTTCGTCGTTGGATGTTCGCTGTGATTTTGTGACCCTGCCGGACTATCCAACTATTACCAAGCTACGAGTGATGAGCCGCGGTCAGCAGATGATCCGTTTGGACTTTGAAGAAGGTTTCCATAATGTGCCGGCGGATGTGATTTTGCCTCGTATGGAGCAGGCGCTGGCATCAAGCAAGGTGGTTGTGTTGTCGGATTATGCCAAGGGGGCCCTTGAGCATGTCCAGGCAATGATCCAGTTGGCTCGTAAATCTGGTATTGCAGTGATGGTTGACCCGAAAGGGGCGGATTTCGAACGCTACCGCGGTGCAACCCTGCTGACGCCGAACTTGTCAGAGTTCGAAGCGGTGGCGGGCAAAGCCCAGTCTGAAGAAGACTTGGTGGCAAAAGGCTTGGCATTGATTGAGCGTTTTGAGCTGGAAGCACTGCTGGTGACACGCAGTGAGCACGGTATGACCTTGCTGCAAAAAGGCCAAGAGCCGCTGCACATGCCGACTCAGGCCAAAGAGGTCTACGATGTGACCGGTGCTGGTGATACGGTGATTTCTGTACTGGCGGCTTCTCTGGCTGCAGGTAAATCACTGTCTGACTCTTGTAAGCTGGCCAATGCGGCAGCGGGTGTCGTAGTGGGCAAACTGGGTACATCGACCTTGTCGACCATTGAACTGACCGAAGCTATTCACGGCAGCCAGGACAGCGGTTTTGGCGTGATCAGTGAAGCCCAGCTGAAACAAGCGGTTAAAGCGGCACGAGCCCGGGGCGAGAAAGTGGTGATGACCAATGGGTGCTTCGATATCTTGCATGCCGGTCATGTGGCTTACCTCAATGAAGCAGCCAAACTTGGCGATCGCCTGATTGTCGCGGTGAACTCTGACAGCTCGGTTCAGACACTCAAAGGTCCAGGCCGTCCGGTTAACCCTGAAGATCGCCGTATGGCGGTATTGGCAGGGCTAGGTGCGGTTGACTGGGTGGTGCCGTTCAGTGAAGAAACCCCACAACGCTTGATCAGTGAGATATTGCCGACGCTATTGGTCAAAGGTGGTGATTACAAGCCGGAAGAAATTGCCGGTGGCCAGGAAGTGATTGCCGCTGGTGGTGAGGTTCGGGTGCTGAACTTCGAGGACGGTTGCTCGACCACAGAGATCATCGAAGCAATTAAAGGGGGGCGGGGCTAATAGGCCTTTCCTCTTGCCACAGACATTAAAAAAGCGCCGTCATTGCTGATGGCGCTTTTTTTATGCGGTTAGCTTAAGCTGGGCTACGATTACTTCGTTTTTACCAGACCGGCGTTAACGTCCAAGATATCTTGTTCGTTCAGTGAGCCAACGGCTTGTTTTAGCTGAAGCTGGCTGATGATGTAGTCGTAGCGGGCATTGGCCAGCTGACGGTTGGCATCATATAGGCGACGGGTCGCATCCAGTACGTCAACAATGGTACGGGTACCAACATCGAAACCGGCTTCGGTCGCTTCAAGTGCAGACTGGGCAGAAACCACAGACTGCTGGTAAGCACGCAGGGCACCGATAGAAGCGTTGATGTTGTTGTAGAAGGCGCGAACGTCACGGACAACGCTGCGGTAAGAGCCTTCCAGATCTTCGCTTGCTGCCACATAGCCGTACTGGGCTTGTTTCACTTCCGAGGTCACACGACCACCAGTGTAAACAGGTAGCGCAAGGTTAATACCAGCGGTTAGCGTGCCATCGTCAGAGTTTGACGGCTCATCGTAGTTATAGCCGGCGTTGAACGACAGGGTTGGCAGGTGGCCAGACTCTGCAAGTGCGATTTGGTCGCGGGCGATATCTTGTGAGATACGGGAAGTCAGTAGGCTGAGGTTTTCTGTTTCAGCATCTGTAATCAGGCTCTCGACACGGGACTTAGGCGCGCTGGCACTGAAGCGGCGGGTATCAAGAATACTCAAGTCAGTATGCTCTTGGCCGGTGATTTCACGTAGGCCTTCGTAGCTGTTAGTCAGTGAGTTTTCTGCCAGGATTTCATCAGCCAGTACGGTGTCGTACTGAGCCTGGGCATCATGAACGTCAGTGATCGCTGACAGGCCCACTTCGAATCGTTGCTTGGTTTGCTCTAGCTGGCGGCCAACGGCGGCTTTTTCGGCACGGACGAATTCTAGGTCGTCCATTGCGCGAAGCACGGCAAAGTAGGCGTCAGCAACACGCAGGATCAGGCCTTGTTGAGTGGTGGCATAGAATGCATCACTCTGGCGCGCTACCTTTTCGCTGATATCTAGGTTTACCCAGCTGGTACGGTTGTAGATAGACTGGCTAAGTCCAAGGCCAACATTGAAACCATCATCAAGGTTAGAGTCCATGTGGTAGGTGTTGTAGCCAGCAGTCAAGTCAATCTGTGGTAGCAATGCGCTTCGGGTTGAATTGATCGTTTCGAACGCAGTGTCTTTATCGGCAGCCGCACGCAGCAACTGAGGGTCATTTTGTTTTGCTTGTTGGTAGATTTCGGCGAGATCATCAGCCAGTGCAGTATGGCTAAGACCGCCAAGCGCAAAGCTAACAAAAAGCGGAAGCAATTTTTTCATGTATGCCTTTCCTGGTCCTGACAAAAATAAGAGCAAGGCTCCAGTTTAACCTATGTTTCCTTGCCTGAAACTGATCATTGAACAATTTACTTTATTTTACGATATTTTACTGGATTAAATGTGATTTTAAGCTTTTCGTGGCGAAAAGCGACTTAAAAAAAATCACAATAATTGTCATAAATGTTGAATTAAATCATTGCCGATCCTTGGCGGGAATGGAATGATATATGCCTTCGTCGGCCGGAGGCCGTGTGAGTAAGGGCAAAAGGAATAAAAACCATGGCAAAAACAGGCGCTAAGCAAGTCGGACCTGGGCAGTTTTCCCAAGATGACATTGAAGTCATCTCACAGGAGCCTTTGTACCAAGGTTTTTTTCGTATGGTGAAGTATCGCTTTCGCCATCGCCTGTTTGCAGGGGGCTGGAGTCAGCCATTGGACCGCGAAATGTTTGAGCGCGGCCATGCTGCAGCTATGTTGCCATATGATCCCGTCACCGATCAGGTGGTGTTGGTTGAGCAATTCCGGGTCGGGGCGATGGCAGCTGATTGTTCGCCATGGCAACTGGAGATTGTGGCCGGCATTATCGAGCCTGGTGAACAGGTAGATGATGTTGTCCGCCGAGAGTCAGTGGAAGAGGCGGGGGTTGAAGTCGGCCTGCTCCATAAAATTACCCGCTACCTGTCCAGCTCGGGCGGCTGTTCGGAAACATTGGATATTTTTGTCGGTGAGGTGGATAGCACCACGGCAGAAGGTATCCATGGCCTGGAAGAGGAAGGCGAAGATATCAAAGTGCATGTGGTTTCTCGGGAAGAGGCTTACCAGTGGGTAGAATCTGGTAAAATTGAAAATGCAGCCTCGATCATTGCCCTGCAATGGTTGCAATTGAACTACACTCGGTTGCAGGCTGCCCGTTAGACAACCACACTCACTGAGGATACCGATTGAATAGAAGATACACTGTTGATTTTGCTGGTATCATGCGACTTTACGAAACTAACTATGCGAAGTTGCTCCCATTGCTGCCAAAAAGCGATCAGGTAGGGGACCAATGCATTTATTGTGTTTCGGAACAGGAATATCATCTGACCATTACTGAGTCGACCCGTTATACCACGGTGGTTGAAATACATCTCCAGGCAGAAGAATCGCTGCCGGATTACCTGATCCCGAAAATGACGATCAGGTTGTACCACGACGCCAGGGTCGCAGAAGTGTGTTCCGCTCAGCAGACTTCGCGTCTGAAGCCAAGGTATGATTACCCCAATATGCGGATGCATCAGAAAGATGAGAAGCATCAAGTTAACCGTTTTCTGGGAGACTGGTTGGCGTATTGCCTAAAAAACGGGATCAGCAGACAGTCGGTTTGTTAACAGAATCAGATAGACAAGGTTTTTGACGTTTTGCAGACTTTTACTCTGCCACAGACGAACCGCGATAGTGTGGTTCTCCTGCAAATTACCGATACCCACCTGTTTGCCGATGACGGCGGCAGTTTACTGGGGGTCGCGACAAAAGACAGCTTTCATGCCGTATTGAATGCGGTAGATACTGCTGCACGCCCTTTTGACGCCATTGTGGCGACGGGCGACATTTCCCAAGACCATACCGAACATTCCTACCAGCGCTTTTGCGATGGTATCGCGCGCTGGCCGCAGCCATGTTTCTGGTTGCCGGGTAACCATGATTACCAGCCTAGCATGCAGGCGGTGTTGCCATCGCCGCAGATCAAGCCTTGCCATCAGGTACTGGCGGGTGACCACTGGCAGGTGATCTTGCTGGACAGCCAGGTCAAAGGGGTACCGCACGGTGAGCTGAGCCAAGAACAGCTCGAGATGCTAGACGCGTCTTTGTCGGCTCACCCAGAGCGCCATGCGTTAGTTCTGTTGCACCATCATCCGCTACCGGCAGGTAGTACTTGGCTGGATCAGCATCAGCTGCACAACAGCGAACCGTTCTGGCAGGTTATTGGCCGTTATCCGCAGGTTAAGGCGATTTTGTGCGGGCATATCCACCAGGAGCTGGACCGAGTTCATCAGGATGTCAGGGTACTGGCGACACCGTCGACCTGTATCCAGTTCCAGCCTGATTCTCATGACTTTGCCTTGGATCAGAAAGGTCCGGGCTGGCGTTATCTGACATTGCACAGTGATGGACGCCTTGAAACAAAGGTCTATCGCTTGGAAGGCCATGACTTTACCCCGAATTTTGAATCAGCAGGTTACTAGATGAAGCCGTTGCTACTGTATATCCACGGTTTTAACAGCTCGCCGAAATCCCTCAAGGCAACGATTATGGCGGAATACTGCCGTCTTGAGCGACCGGATATCCGGGTCGAGATCCCGCAGATGCCCTGCTATCCTGATCAGGCTGAAGTGTTTATTGATGAGCTGGTGCAATCATTGCGTCATGAATACCAGATAGGCTTGGTCGGCAGCTCGCTGGGGGGCTTCATCTCCACTTGGCTCAATGACCGCTATCAGCTTCCTGCGGTATTGGTTAATCCAGCAGTTAAACCTTACGAATTATTGCAGGATTACCTGGGTGAGCAGGAAAACCCTTATACCGGGGAGCGCTATTTCCTAGAGCCCAAACATATGGATGAACTGCGCCAGATGGATGTGGCCAAACTCCGCCACCCCGAGCAGCTATGGTTGCTCCAACAAGAAGGTGACGAGGTACTGGATTACCGCCAGGCTGTCGAGAAATACTCGGCCTGCCGGCAAACGGTTGAGCCCGAAGGGGATCATAGTTTTGTCGGATTTGATCGTTACCCTGAACAAATCATTCGATTCTTGGGCTTGTAATACCTTCCGAGCACCTGTTGCTTGAGAGGAATTTGTCCCGACTTGGATCAAATTCGACTCACAATTGTGGGCCACATATTCGACCCCAGCTTGACAACCGAGCTGGGGTTACTGACTATTGTGGCAGAAATTTTTCCGTAACTTTCCGTAATTATGACAGAGCAAAGCTATAACGCTGGAGCCATTGAGGTTCTAAATGGCCTTGAGCCAGTACGCCGCCGTCCGGGGATGTATACCGACACGGTACGGCCTAACCATCTAGGCCAGGAAGTCATCGATAACAGTGTCGATGAAGCCTTGGCTGGCCATGCCCGCAAGGTAGAGGTCATTCTTCATGCGGATCAGTCACTGGAAGTGATTGATGACGGCCGGGGGATGCCGGTAGATATTCACCCGGAAGAAGGGGTGTCTGGGGTCGAGCTTATCCTATGTAAGCTCCACGCCGGTGGTAAATTCTCAGGCAAAAACTACCAGTTCTCCGGTGGTTTGCACGGGGTGGGGATCTCGGTGGTTAACGCCCTGTCGACCCGCGTCGAGGTCACGGTAAAACGTGACGGCCAGGTATATCAAATTGCCTTTGAAAACGGTGACAAGGCCAGCGAGCTGGAAGTGATCGGTACCTGTGGCCGCCGTGCCAAGGGAACCAGTGTCCACTTCTGGCCGGATGCCAAATATTTCGATAGCCCGAAATTTTCTGTCTCTCGCCTGAAAAGTAACCTCAAGGCCAAAGCGGTGCTTTGCCCAGGATTGGAAATTGTCTTTACCGACAAGACCAACGATGAAACCTTCCGCTGGTGTTATGAAGATGGTTTGAAGGACTATCTAGCCGAAGGCGTCAAGGGTTATACCCTGTTGCCGGAAGAGCCGTTTACCGGTGTGTTCAGTGGCCAGACTGAAGCTGCTGACTGGGCATTGCTGTGGCTGCCGGAAGGCGGCGAGCTGATCACCGAAAGTTACGTCAACCTGATTCCTACCGCGCAGGGCGGTACCCACGTCAATGGCTTGCGTCAGGGCCTATTGGATGCAATGCGTGAATTCTGTGAGTTCCGCAACTTGCTACCGCGTGGTGTGAAGCTGACTGCAGATGATATCTGGGACCGCTGTGCCTATGTGCTGTCGGTTAAGATGCAAGATCCGCAGTTTGCCGGCCAGACCAAAGAGCGCTTGTCATCACGCCAGTGCGCCGCGTTTGTTTCCGGTGTGGTCAAAGATGCCTTCAGCCTGTGGCTGAACGAACGTCCGCAGATCGCCGAGCAACTGGCGGAAGTCTGTATTGCCAATGCCCATCGCCGTATGCGTGCCAGCAAGAAAGTGGTGCGTAAGAAGGTCGCCTCGGGTCCGGCACTTCCGGGCAAGCTGGCAGACTGTTCGCAGCAGGACTTGTCTCGCACCGAACTGTTCTTGGTCGAGGGTGACTCGGCGGGTGGTTCTGCCAAGCAGGCCCGTGACCGTGAGTTTCAGGCCATCATGCCGCTGCGCGGTAAGATTCTGAATACTTGGGAAGTCTCTGCCGATCAGGTACTGGCTTCGCAGGAAGTCCATGATATTTCGGTGGCCTTGGGTATCGACCCGGACAGTGATGATTTGAGCGGTTTGCGCTACGGCAAGATCTGTGTCCTGGCCGATGCTGACTCGGATGGTCTGCATATTGCCACCCTGTTGTGCGCATTGTTTGTCCGTCACTTCGAATCTCTGGTGCGTGCTGGTCACGTCTATATTGCGATGCCGCCGCTGTACCGTATCGACCTTGGCAAGGAAGTTTACTATGCCTTGGATGACGCCGAGAAAGACGGCATTCTCGATCGCTTGAGCAACAAGCGAGGTAAGGTCAACGTACAGCGCTTCAAAGGTCTGGGTGAGATGAACCCACTCCAGTTGCGCGAAACCACCATGGATCCGAATACCCGCCGTCTGGTTCAGCTGACTATCGATGACGATGAGCAGACCAATGAGATGATGGATATGCTGCTGGGCAAGAAGCGGGCGGAAGACCGCCGCCACTGGCTGCAGAGCAAAGGCGACATGGCCGAAGTGTGATTGATTGGGGCGGTTGGTCAATAAGCTTGCCAGTCGGCCCTACCTGATGATTTGATGGCCCGTGCGAAGATGCCCGGGCTGGAAACGTAAACGGAATACCCAACGATGACTGATGTCTCAATGGATGGCGTTGAACAGCTTCCGCTACGGAAGTTTACCGAAGATGCCTACCTCAATTACTCCATGTACGTGATCATGGATCGTGCCCTGCCGTTTATCGGCGATGGCCTCAAACCGGTACAGCGCCGTATTATCTATGCGATGTCCGAGCTGGGCCTGTCGGCAACCGCGAAATACAAGAAGTCAGCCCGTACCGTCGGTGATGTACTGGGTAAATACCACCCGCACGGCGACTCGGCGTGTTACGAAGCTATGGTTCTGATGGCACAGCCATTTTCCTACCGCTACCCGCTGGTTGACGGTCAGGGCAACTGGGGTGCACCGGACGATCCGAAATCTTTCGCGGCGATGCGTTATACCGAATCGCGCCTGTCGCGCTTCTCGGAAGTCCTGCTCAATGAGCTAGGACAGGGCACGGTTGACTGGGGGCTGAACTTTGATGGCACCATGAAAGAGCCGAAGATGCTGCCAGCTCGCTTGCCGCATATTTTGCTTAACGGTGTGACCGGTATTGCCGTTGGTATGGCTACCGATATCCCGCCGCACAATGCCCGTGAAGTGGCCAATGCGGCAGTGCATCTTATCGAGAACCCGAAGGCAGAACTTGATGAGGTGATGGAATTCGTTCAGGGACCGGATTACCCGACCGAAGCGGAGATCATCACGTCGAAGACAGACCTGAAGAAGGTCTACCGAACAGGTCGCGGCAGTATCAAGATGCGTGCGGTCTGGCACAAGGAAAGCGGTGATATTGTGATCACGGCGCTGCCACACCAGGTGTCGGGTTCTAAGCTGCTTGAGCAGATCGCCAGCCAGATGCGCGCCAAGAAGCTGCCTATGGTAGAAGACTTGCGTGACGAGTCGGATCACGAGAACCCAACCCGTATCGTGATTGTACCGCGCTCTAACCGCGTGGACAGCGAGCAGCTGATGAACCACCTGTTTGCCTCGACCGATCTGGAAAAGAGTTTCCGTGTAAACCTCAACATGCTGGGTCTTGATGGCCGTCCGCAGGTTAAGGGGCTGGTGCAGATCATCTCGGAGTGGCTTGAATTCCGTCGTACTACCGTACGTCGCCGCTTGCAGCACCGCTTGGACAAGGTCAATGCCCGTTTGCATATCCTTGAGGGCTTGCTGGCAGCCTACCTGAACATTGATGAGGTTATCGAGATCATCCGCACCGAGGATGATCCGAAAGCCGAACTGATGTCGCGTTTCGGTCTGTCTGCTATCCAGGCGGACGCAATCTTGGAGATCAAGCTTCGTCAGTTGGCCAAACTGGAAGAGATCAAGATCCGTGGCGAGCAGGATGAGTTGTCGAAAGAGCGCGATCACCTTGAGAAGCTACTGGGATCAGAGCGTCGCCTGAGCACTCTGATCAAGAAAGAAATCTTGGCTGATGCCGAGAAGTACGGTGATGACCGCCGCTCACCATTGGTAGAGCGTGAAGAAGCCAAGGCACTGACCGAGCGAGAGCTTATCCCATCGGAAGCGATCACCGTTGTATTGTCAGAGAAAGGTTGGATCCGCCATGCTAAAGGTCATGAGGTTGACCCAACCTCACTGAGCTACAAGTCGGGGGATGGCTATTTGGCCCATGCCCGCGGCAAGAGCAACCAGCCAGCGGTTTTCCTTGGCTCTGATGGACGCAGCTATGCGCTTGAATCCCACTCCCTGCCATCGGCACGCAGCCAGGGCGAGCCAGTCACTGGCCGCCTAAATCTGACGCCGGGAAGCCACATCCGCCAGGTAATGATGGCCGATGATGATCAGCTATGGCTAATGGGCTCGGATGCCGGTTATGGCTTCATCTGTAAGTGTAGCGATATGGTGTCGAAGAACAAGAACGGTAAAGCCTTGTTGACGGTACCGGAAAAGGCCGAGGTGATGCAGCCTCAGTGCATTGCGGATTTGGAAAATGATGAGATCTTGGCCATCACCAATGAGGGCCGGATGTTGTTGTTCCCAATCAAGGAGCTGCCTCAGCTGGGTAAAGGTAAGGGTAACAAGATCATCAATATCCCGGCAGCCCGCTCTAAGGCTAGGGAAGAGTTCCTGTCCCAGTTGGTGGTACTGCCAAAAGGCAGCCATCTGACCTTGTATGCTGGCAAGCGTAAGCTGGGTCTTAAGCCGGCTGATTTGGATAACTTCCGTGGTGAGCGTGGCCGCCGTGGCAGTATGCTTCCTCGTGGCCTGCAGCGGGTGACGCGTTTTGAAATTGATGCTCCACAAGAGCCTGATGCTGAATAAGTTTGCTAAAGAAGCATAATGGAAGCCCTCCTGATGGAGGGCTTTTTTTTGGGGTGTTTTCCCGCAGTTCGGGGCAGAAAGAGGTAGGATGTGGTCTAATTTCTGCACATAAAAGGTGTTTTTTCCCGCAGCCTAAGTATACTAGCGAACGCTTGTACGCTGAGGAGAGTCTGATGTTGTTTCTATTGCGCATGATTGCTGTCGCAGTATTTGCTGTGTTCATGTTTGTATTTGGCTGTGGCTATTGTTTGCTCAGCCCTCGTAATCCCAAGAATGTTTATATCGTTGGTCGTCATTTCTGCAAGATGGCCCGTATCTTCGGCATTAAGCTGGAGCTTCGTTTCCCTGAGGGAGAGCAGCCTGTACCAAGCGTATACCTGGCGAACCACCAGAATAACTACGATATGTTCACCGTATCGGGCGCTATTCAACCTCGTACCGTTACTGTGGGCAAGAAGAGCATTGCTTGGATGCCGTTGTTTGGCCAGCTTTACTGGCTCACCGGGAACATCTTGATTGACCGTGCCAACCGCAGCAAGGCTGTCGGTACCATTGGCCAGGTGATTGAGCAAATCAAAGAGCGCAATGTTTCTATATGGATGTTCCCTGAAGGTACTCGTTCGCGCGGCCGTGGTTTGCTGCCGTTCAAAACCGGCGCTTTTCATGCAGCTATCGGCGCTGGTGTTCCGGTGGTGCCGATTGTGTGTAGTAGCACGGAAAATGTTAAACTTAACAAATGGGACAACGGTGTGGTGATCGTTGAAATGTTACCACCTGTACCAGTAGATGGGCTGACCAAAGAAGATGTCCGTCAGTTGTCGAATCAGTGTCGTGATCTGATGGCGGCGAAATTGGAAGAGCTCAATGCAGAAGCGGACAGCCGCTCAGCACGTTAATTAACCAGCTCTCTTGCCATTGTGTGAATGATTAAGGACATGCCCCAGCGTGTCCTTTTTGTTTTTGTGTAGTTGAAGAACCATGATTGAAGAACAGGTTATATTAGTCGATCCGCAGGGCAGGGAGCTTGGCGTAGAGGAAAAAATGCAGGCGCACCGGGACGGTGTATTGCATTTGGCCTTTTCGGTCCTGCTGTACCGCGACGGTGACAATGAGCGGGAATTCCTGATGCAGCAACGTGCCTTGGGTAAGTATCACAGTGGTGGGCTGTGGACTAACACCTGCTGCTCGCATCCCCGTAAAGGGGAAACCATGGAGCAGGCTGGGATCCGCCGCTTGGCTGAGGAAATGGGCATTGTCGATATCCGTGCATTGTCAGATGTCGCCAGTTTCGTTTATCACGCCGAGCTGGACAATGATTTGGTCGAACACGAATTGGATCATGTGTTGGTCGCTGAGGCTGCCAATATCGCGATCACGCCCAATCCCGATGAGGTCTTAACCTACCGCTGGTGGACGCAAAGTGAACTTCAGATGGCTTTGGACCAAGAACCTGAACGTTTTACCGCTTGGTTTCCGCAGGTGTTGTCACTGACCTTGGCAAATGGTTGACGATAAAGACAGAAACAAAAAAAGCTGCCAGAGGCAGCTTTTTTTGTGCAGCGAGCCGAGGGCAATTACTTGCGAACGGCGATCGCTTCGATTTCAATTTTTACGTCTTTTGGCAGGCGTGCTACTTCAACGCAAGAGCGAGCTGGGTATGGTGCATTGTGCTCGTCGAAGAACTTGCCGTATACCTCGTTAACCGTACCGAAGTCGTTCAGATCTTTTACGAAAACCGTCATTTTTACGATGTCAGCCACTTTCAGGCCAGAAGACTCAACCACAGCTTTAACGTTTTCCAGTGACTGGCGAGCTTGTTCAGCGATATCGTCAGACACTTCACCGGTTTGAGGGTTCACTGGGATCTGGCCTGAAGTCAGAACCATGTTACCTAGGTCAACACCCTGTACATAAGGGCCGATTGCAGCTGGAGCCTGCTCTGTGTGAAGTACTTGAGTCATTACTTGTCCTTACTAAAATATTTGTAGGTCATCGTTAGAGGTCTAGTTTGCAACCCTATGGCGAAGAGGTCAAAGGGTTTCAGATAGGCTGGGCAAAAAGACAGCATGGATATGCTTAGGCAGGGATCCCGAGCCTTGCCTTGACCACTTTCTCGCACTCATCGATGCGGCTAATGTCCTTCGGTGCCACCATCACGGTATCATTACCGCCTACAGTACCGAGGATCTCGGCATGGGGCTGGATGTCGATCAGCCTGGCGACCAGCTGGGCACCGCCAGGGTGGGTTTTCACCACGACAACCAACTGGTTGTGGGTAATAAACTCAATCTGTGAAGCGATAGAAGAGCCGACCTGTACCGGTTCGCTCTCAACGGTCAGGCAATAGACTTTCTTGCCGTAGGCGTTGGGCACTTTAGCGACGCCCAGCCTTGAAAGCAGGCGGGACACTGTCGATTGGCTCACATCTTCAAAACCCATTGCGATAAGCTGTTTGCGGATATCATCTTGGGTTGAAAAGCTCTGTTGCTGCAATAGTCGTTTGCAGGCGGAAGTGATGCTTTCTTCTTGACAGAAAGCGTCCATCGCTCCGTGCATACTGTATCCACTCACGGGCAACTCCTTGTTATTCTGTTGGGTCTTTGATCGTATCTCGTTAGCAGCCTTCGCCCCGTCTGATTTGTCTGGAAGTCTGTGCTTCTTATCGGCGCGATATAATGGCTACCCTGTCGCAAGATATAATGCCTCGGTTGCATAATCTTGCAAGGGCATCATATCAACAATGTCAGAGTAATTTATTGACCCCTATCACCAAAACAAAACGCCATCTATTTGGTTAGAATGAGGAATTATATCCCGATTGATCAAGTAGGGTCCGAGGATTTAACTTGACCGATGGCTTGGACTGGTTAGCGGCAACACCATCATTTTCCTCGGGAAGATTCAGGCCCGATAAATTATTCGGGGTATCAGTACTGTACTGGGTGACAGGCAGAAAGGTACGCCTCTGCGTATTGTCCACTGCTGCCTGTGTGTTGTTGTTGGCTACTTGTACGGTATCCGTACCTGGGCGGTTGAGAGTGGTGACATAGTCCGACACCTTGATGCCGGCAAGCTCGGAGCTGGCCGATTTCACTTCGATACCCAGCGCGTCCAGCCAGTCGAAAATCAGCGGAGAAGGGACAAACTGGCTGTACCGGGTTGCCGGCTTCAAGTTTTGCAGATCTTCCGGGTTATTGACAATAGCGACTGTGATACCAGCGATTTCGCCTTCTTCGTTAAATACCGGCCCACCGCTCATACCCGACATGACAGGCGCATCACTGAGGGAATAGAGGCAATCGGTATTAGTGTCGACCACATCCTGGAGATATTTGCCTTCACCGCTGACGGTGGTGCCCACCAATGAGTGACCGTGGTGGATCACAGATTGGTCGGGATAGATCAGTCCCCAGGTTGGCTGGGCGCTGGACTTGCGAGGGATCAGTGCCAAGTCGCAGGCCGGGTGGTAAATGACCCCAGCATCCCAGGACAGTTGGGCTACATGCTTCGCAGTTATCATATAATCATTGTTGACTGGGACGGCAGAGCCGAATCCCCCCATCAGCATTGGAACACCAATCACCACCATTTCATTGGCGGAGTGCTGGTAGGTCTGCTGGACAGGGCCGTTACTGGCGACACAGCCGGATAATAAAACGGAAGTAAGTATGATGTGACAGGGTCGGGTAAGCAGGCACCAGACTGCTCTGATAAGGTGCGCAAGTTTTTTCATTCCACTAGCCTTTTATTGTTTTTGTATTGCCGGCACGCGGGGCCGGAAACTTAAAGGTAGTGAGGAAGGTGGGAGTGTTCTTTGCCGGAAATGAGAATAAAAAAGCCTGCTCAAAGTTGAGCAGGCTTTCTTTTTCCTAGGGCAGGAAATGTCGCAATTAAGACTCTTTTCAGCCGGTTAGCGTAGCACTTCTTACGCTGCTTAGTTGCTCTCTGTCACGATTTCGCGCGAGAACACTTTTTCGCAGTACTTACACTTGAGCTGGATATCTTCTTTTTTGGTAATAACCTTGAAGCTGCTGTCGACCGGCTCGCCGTGTGAAATACAGTTGGTGTTCGGGCATTTGAACACAGCGTTGATTTGCTCTGGCAGGGTCAGGTTCAGCTTCTTCACGACTTCGTAGTTTTCGATCTGGTTCACTGTCGCCTGTGGTGCATACAGAGCCAGCTGGCTTGCCTGCTCTTCACTGATGAAGATGTTTTCAATCTTGATGAGATCTTTCGCACCCAGCGCCGAAGACGGCAGGTTCAGACCAACGGTGACGCGCTGGTTGGTTTTGTGCATCTTGAACAGCTTCAGTACCTTGAAGCCAATGTTCGCAGGAATGTGGTCGATCACTGAGCCGTTTTTGATCGCTTCGACCTGTAGTTGTGTTTCCTTCGCCATTATTTTATCTCCTGCTTAGATTGCTTCGTTTAGGACCAGTGCCAATAGGGCTTCACGTGCGTACACACCGTTTTCTGCTTGCTGGAAGAAGTAAGCATGCTTGGTCTTGTCGACGTCGGTAGTGATTTCGTCAATACGTGGTAGCGGGTGCAGTACTTTCAGGTTGTCGCGCGCTTCGGACAGCATTGGTGCGGTAAGGATGTAAGCGGCTTTCATGTGGGCGTACTCCGACTCGTCGAAGCGCTCCTTCTGGACGCGGGTCATGTACAGGATGTCCAGCTCAGGGATCACTTCTTCCATTGTGCTGTGAACGCTGTAGCTGATGCCTGCTTCGTCCAGCTCTTCGCAGATGTAATCTGGCATCGCCAAGACTTCTGGGGCGATAAAGAAGAACTTCACGTTGTTGAACTTGGCTAGCGCCTGGGTCAGGGAGTGAACCGTGCGGCCGTATTTCAAGTCACCGACGAAGGCAACATTCAGGTTATCCAGCGTGCCCTGGGTTTCGTAGATAGTGAACAGATCAAGCAGGGTCTGGGTTGGGTGTTGGTTGGCACCGTCACCACCGTTGATGATAGGTACGCCGTTGGAGAACTCAGAGGCAAGGCGTGCTGCCCCTTCCTGTGGGTGGCGCATGACGAAGGCATCAACATAGGACGTAATGACCTGTACCGAGTCGGCTAGGGTCTCACCTTTCTTCGCCAGTGATGTGTTACCACCGTTGTCAAAACCAATTACGGTACCGCCCAGGCGCTGGATAGCCGTCTCGAAAGACAGGCGGGTACGGGTAGATGGCTCAAAGAAACAGCTTGCAACAACCTTGTTCTTCAGAAGTTCAGGGTTCGGCTCGGCTTTAAGTTTGCCTGCAGTCTCGACAACTAGCTCAAGCTCACTACGGCTCAGTTCCGGAATGGAAATGATGTGCTTTTGAAATAGCGAATTCGCCATGGCTTCTCTTCCCTTTTAATTACGATGATGAACGACAGGTGCCGGCTGGTGTGGACAGCAGGCAAAAAAAAGCCCCCTTAAAAAAGGAGGCTCTTTTTACAAAAACAGGAAAAACAAAAAACGGCGCTTCCGCCGAAAATCGGCGAAGGGTCATCAGGTTTAGCTGAAAAGACGGGCGCATTTTTTATCTCTCTCTAGACAAATTGCGAAGGATTATACCCCCATTTTTAGCGAACGCAAGCGTTTGCCTAAAGTATTCATTTAGCGGAATTTTATGCATTTTACAGGGGTGTTTTACGGGCTAGGAATAGCACTCTAACCCTGTGAGCTGTAAGGGTTTGTTTTTGAACGAAGAGAGTGAGCTTTGTGTTTTTGGCAGGCATAAAAATACCGGCCCGAAGGCCGGTATGGGTTTGAGAGTTGTTACACTCAAGAGAGTCGATTACTGACCCAGTGTGGCAACCATCACAGCTTTGATGGTGTGCATACGGTTCTCTGCTTCGTCGAATACGATAGAGTAGTCAGACTCAACCACTTCATCAGTTACTTCACAGCCTTGTGCCAGTACTGGGTATTCTGCTGCTAGCTGCTTACCAACAGTTGTGTCTTCACCGTGGAAGGCAGGTAGGCAGTGCATGAATTTAACGTGTGGGTTGCCAGTGGCTTTGATCATGTCCATGTTGACCTGGTAAGGCAGCATTAGGTTGATACGCTCAGCCCATGCTTCTTTCGCTTCACCCATAGATACCCAAACGTCAGTGTATAGGAAGTCTACGCCTTCAACGCCTTCTTGTACGTCTTCGGTCATAGTGATTTTCGCGCCAGTGGTTTCTGCGATTTCGCGGCACTGAGCAACAAGTGCTTCTTCAGGCCAGAACTGCTTAGGTGCCACTAGGCGGATGTCCATACCCATTTTCGCTGCGCCAACCATTAGGGAGTTACCCATGTTGTTGCGCGCATCGCCTAGGTAGGCAAATTTCATTTCGTGTAGCTGCTTGCCACGGCCGTGCTCCATCATAGTCAGGAAGTCAGCCAGGATTTGTGTTGGGTGGAATTCGTCAGTCAGGCCGTTCCATACTGGCACGCCAGCGTAAGCGCCTAGCTCTTCAACGATTTCCTGACCGAAGCCGCGGTACTCGATGCCGTCATACATGCGGCCAAGAACGCGGGCGGTGTCTTTCATTGATTCTTTGTGGCCGATTTGAGAGCCAGATGGGCCAAGGTAAGAAACTTGTGCGCCCTGGTCGAATGCTGCTACTTCAAATGCACAGCGTGTACGAGTAGATGTTTTCTCGAAGATCAGTGCGATGTTCTTGCCAGTTAGGCGAGGCTGCTCGTAACCGTTGTACTTCGCTTTTTTCAGCTCAGCAGATAGCTCTAGCAGGTGCTGGATTTCACGTGGAGTGAAGTCTAGAAGTTTTAGGAAGTTACGGTTGCGAAGGTTAAAAGCCATGATGTTATCCTCTCTGAATCTGTATCTCTCTGTCCGGGGAAGGGCTGGGTTGTAATGGTTGCCCCGCCGCCGGAAGCTATTATGTATTGTTTAACGTATTATTTGTGTTTTGTGAATAAATATTCTTTTATTCTGCAATAATATTTGTGCCAGCTTCACCTTTTAGGATGGCTAGGCCATCTGCAAGGGCACCGATACCAACCAGCTTGCCGCCTTTTTTGATGAAGTCACATGAGGCATCGATCTTTGGCCCCATGGAGCCAGCATCGAAAGCGTACTGAGCCAGCTCGCGTGGGTTGGTGCTGCGCAGTGCTTTCTGGGTTGGTTTACCCCAGTCAAGGTAAACCGCATCGGCATCGGTCAGGATCAGCAGGGCATCGGCATCAAGCTGCTGGGCAAGGTATGCCGCAGACATGTCTTTGTCGATAACCGCTTCTACACCAACCAATTTGCCATTTTCTTTTTTCACCGGGATACCGCCGCCGCCGGTACAGATCACTAGGTGCTCTTGTTTGATCAGGGTGGTGATCGCATCGCTTTCAACAATCCCGGTTGGAAGCGGGCTAGGTACGACGCGACGGAAGTACTGGCCGTCAGGCTTGACAGTCCAGTGGTATTTCTCAGCCATTTCGCGGGCTTCGGCTTCTTCGTAGACTGGGCCGATAGGCTTGGTTGGATCTGCAAAGGCAGGATCATTCGGGTCTACGGTCATTTGGGTTAGCATGCAGGAAACGTCTTGCTCCGGCAGCAGGTTCTTCAGCTCCTGCATTAGCATGTAGCCAATCATGCCCTGGGTCTCTGAGCCCAGTACGTCCAATGGGTACGGGTTAACCTTTTTGTACTCCAACCCTTGCAGGGCTAGCAGGCCAACCTGTGGGCCATTGCCGTGCACTAGAACCACATTGTATTCTTTGCCAATTTCCGCAATGGTTTGGGCTGCCTTAGCAATGTTCTGGCGTTGGATATCAGCTTCGAGTGGCTCGCCGCGGCGAAGTAGGGCATTGCCGCCCAGTGCCACTACAACAGTTTGTTTGGTCATGTGATCGTCTCTCTTGATGTACTCTCAGTGTTATTGTGTTTTGTTTGGCTTTTCGCCTAAATCGATTCTGAGAGGTCTTGCTGTTGTGTGGCCGGTGCCGAGCACCGGCCGTCAGGTTTGGCTAAGTGCTTCGGTATTAGATACCGTCACGCTCGATTGGGCAGCTCATGCAGCGAGCACCACCACGGCCGCGGCCTAGCTCATCACCTGGGATAGGTAGGACTGTGATGCCTGCCTTGTCGTATTTCTCGTTGGTGTAGGTGTTACGCTCGTAACCGATAACTACGCCAGGCTTAACAGTTAGTACGTTGTTCGCATCGTTCCACTGCTCACGTTCAGCTTCGAAGCTGTCACCACCAGTAGTGATTAGGTTTAGCTTGTCTACACCTAGTGCTTTCTCGATAGCAGTAACGAAGTAGCCTTCTTCTTTCACTTTCACCGCGCCAGATTCGTCGCCAGTTAGGCTCCAGCACTGTACGTCTTTACGCACAACTTCTGGGTAAACAGAGAACGTATCTTCACGCATGTGCGTCATTACTGTATCTAGGTGCATGCAAGAGCGGTGCTTAGGTAGCTGCATCGCGATAACTTGCTTCGCTTCGCCATGCTTGAACAGGCTAGATGCCAACTGCTCAACACCCTGTGGAGTCGTACGCTCAGACATACCGATAAGCACTGCGCCTTTACCGATAACCAATACGTCGCCGCCTTCGATAGTTGAGTTGTCGTACATCTTCTCTTCGTCGCCGAAGTACTTGATGAAGTCTTGGCCTGCGAAGGTTGGGTGCCAGCGGTAGATAGCGCGAACATGGTTGGTTTCACGCTGGCGGGCAGGTTTCGCCATTGGGTTGATAGACACACCGCCATATACCCAGCAAGACGTATCACGGGTGAACAGGTGGTTTGGAAGTGGTTCAATGATGAAGTCAGTTGGCTCGTGCATACCTTGCATCATTGAAGATGATTTAATTGGTAGCTCTGCGTAGCTCAGGCCGCCAAGAAGAATTGAAGACAACTCTTTGCTTGGTAGGTCTGCTAGGAAGCAGCGTACATCGTTGGCGAATGCAGTACCTAGGCGGTAGTCAGAGATTTGGGTCTTCAGAAGCCAGTCTTTCGCTTCTGGTACTTCTAATGTATCTGCTAGTAGATCACCAAGAAGCATAACTTCAACACCTTGCTCGCGCAGTGTGTTAGCAAATACGTCGTGTTCCTGGCCTGCGCGTTCAACTGCTAATACATCATCAAAAAGTAGATCGTGACAGTTTGATGGTGTTAGGTGAGTTAGGGCACGCTCTGGACGGTGGATAAGAACGCGGCGCAATTGACCTATTTCAGAACCTACGTAAAACTTACTCATGATCGTATCTCTCTTTATTTATTGCCAAGTGTTTGGCTGTATTTGTTTTATTGCAAAGTAAGAGTTTATTTATTTCTTTGCTTTCGTATCTGGGTTTTATTTTACCCTTAAGGCATTCTCAGTCTTAGAGGTTTATCACACTTTCATTATTAATATGGTAACGCTATATATTTGTTTTATTAACATTTTTAATGCAGTTGTTACTCGCTTACGTGCATGGGTATTTATGTACTTTGTCTAGGTTTGAAGTAACTCTTGTTTTTGTAAGTTGCTGTTATTAAATGGCTCTTTTGAGTGTTGAGAAATCTTATTCAATTTCTTTCACGTTATGCATATGTGAAAGAGATATTCTTATGCACTAAAAGTGTTTGTCTATATAGAAATAAGTGGAATGTTACTTGGTTGGTAACAAATATTTTTCTTTTTATATTTTTAATATGGGTTTTTGTAATTTAAATACACGGTTTAAAACCCATGGCTTTGTTTGGATTTAAATGGCTTGATTTAGTTTTAAATTATTTTTATGACGTTTTCGTGGTGAGTTATTGATATTTTAATTAATAAATTTTGCGGTTTATTGGAATGTTATCCTGTTATTTATGGCAGGGAAAACATAAAGCGCGGAGGTAAATAGAAGTATGCTGGTGGAATGTTAGGTGAGGCAAGAAAGACTTAGACCCCGTAATGGTTATCTGGCCTTTTGGTCACTTGGTTTCTTGGCCACTTGGTCTCTAGGTACTGCCGCAAAGCCTAAATTAAAGACTAAGGGTATGCTGAGATTAGGTATAAAAAAGCCGCCCATAAAAGGGCGGCGAAGTAAGCAAGATCGAAAGGGGGGTATTTACAGCATGGCGCCGACGCTAAGCATTGCCATGATCAGTACGGTTAGAATACCTAGCAATGGCGCAACCCACTTCACCCAACGGACGTAAGGAACGCGGGCAATGGCCAGGCCACCCATAACTACCGCTGATGTCGGTGTCATTAGGTTTACAATACCGGATGCAGACTGGTAGGCAGTAACTACTAGGTCACGGCTGACACCAGCGAAGTCCGCCAGTGGCGCCATGATTGGCATAGTGAGTACCGCTAGACCTGAAGATGAAGGAACCAGGAACGATAGCAGGATTTCCAGCCAGTACATCACATTGATGAACACGATAGATGACAGGCCAGTTACCGCGTGCTCGGCAGCGTTTAGGATGGTGTCTGTGATCATACCGCGGTCCATAATCACCACGATACCACGGGCGATACCGATGATTAGGGCAACACCCAGTAGGTCGCGAGCACCATCAATGAAGCTTGAAGTAAACTCTTCTTCGCTCATGCGGGCAATCAGGCCGATGATAATAGTTGAAGCCAGGAACATGCCTGAAATTTCAGCCATCCACCAACCTGCAACGGCTACACCGTAAATCATGATACCGAATGACGCGGCGAAGATTGCCAAGATCACTTTGCGGGTAGTGGTGAACTCCAGCATCTCGCCAGATTGGTTACCCAGGAAGTGGGCTTTATTCTCTTCGTATTTGTCGTAGACAATAGATTTGGTTTTGTCGGCACGAACCATCTTGGCATAACGCATTACGTAGCCTACACAGATCAACCAGCCAATAACTAGCATCGCCACGCGAAGCATGATGCCATCAGTGAAAGGAATACCGGCGGCGTTAGCGGCAATAACTGTTGCAAATGGGTTGATGGTTGAACCAAGAGTACCGATACCGGCGCCTAGCAATACGGTTGCAGCGGCAACGACTGGGTCAAAACGGGCTGCCATCATGACAGGTACGAGTAGGGTGTAGAAAGGTAGTGACTCTTCTGCCATACCGTAGATGGTACCGCCTGCGGCGAAGAGTGCCATCAGGATCGGTATCATCATCTCTTCTCTACCTTGAAGGCGGGCGGTAACGCGTTCGATACCGGCATCAATCGCCCCCGTTTTGGTCACAAGACCCAAGAAGCCGCCGATCACTAGGATGAATAGTGAAACATCGATAGCTGCTGCTTCATAGGTGTTGTGATCGTAGAAGCCGTCAATTGGCGCCAAAAGGACATCGACCACACCTTGTGGGTTGCTATCGACGGGCTGGTAGGTGCCTGTAACAGGAACCTCACGACCCAAATCCTCATTCATGACGCGCTCGTACTGGCCGGCCGGTACGATCCAGGTCATCAATGCGACGAGGGCAATCAGGGCAAATAAAATGGTGTAAGCGGAAGGGAATTTGAAGTTGGCGAAGAAACCGCCTTTCTCTTCCTGTTTCATGGTTTCGGTTGTCATTGTTTTCTCCTTGCCCTTGTACATCCAATACAAGGGTGATTCATCTACCAGGCCTTTCGTCAGGCATGACGGGGCTCGCCGGACTTGACGCCGGAGCAGGCAGAACCAGGCGTTAGTGGGTACTAACGGAAGTGGTATATAGATTGTTTATCCGTGCTGTAGAAACAGGTTGGATAGAGGTGTCAACGCTGGGTGAGGTGTCGGAGCCGCGCTCTCACTCTCTGGCATTGCAAAGGATCCCGATAGCAAATCGCTACCCGCTGCAGATGTCAGGTGGGTGAGTGTCCTACGGGGACGACGCAGCTGGCTGCGGCGCCGTCTCCCAGGCTCAGGGCCGTGGTAGAAGTTACTCATGATCGTATCTCTCGTATGCTTATTTAATTGGCCATCAGTCTTTGCTGTGGCTCTATTTGCTTGTTGCCAGTGAATTTTATGCCGCTGGGCGCAGTATATCTTTGGGATTGTTCACACTTTTTTGGCGCTTTCATACCGCTCACCTATCGGTAAATAGAACGCTCAGGGTATTTCTCTAGGTTTTATGGGTGAATATGCTATTGAGGGTTTTGTGTTTATTCGCTTAAAGCGCATATTGGGGAATATTATGCATTTTAGCGCTTTATTGTTGGGAGAAATAAATCGACCGTTAGTTTGATAAATATCAAGTTTCCCAGCGGAGGCGATTTCATTTGGTATTTTATTGCGATCCGTGCGATATTTGCGTTCGAATTTATTTCATAGGTGGAGTTTCCCCATGTCTTATGCAGAACTAATCGAAGAGCAGAAGGAAGAAACGCGCGAAATTATTGCCGCGTTGCTGGAAGATGGCAGTGATCCTGATGCGCTTTACACCATCGAGCACCACTTTTCGGCAGATACGTTTGAAGAGCTGGAAGCCGCAGCTGTTGAAGCTTTCAAGATGGGCTTTGAAGTATTAGAAGCCGAAGAGCTTGAGCTGGCACCAGAAGATGGTGGCGGTAAAGTGGTGTGTTTCGATGCCGTGATGGAATCCGCTCTGAATGCCGATTTGATTGACGAGCAGGCTGATAAACTGATCCAGCTTGCTGAAAAGCACAACATCGATTACGACGGTTGGGGCACTTACTTCGAGTCGGGTGAAGACGACGATGAAGAGTACGAAGACGAGAAGTAATCTTCGACAGCCGTAACTGAATTTTAAAAGCTGGCCTAGTGCCAGCTTTTTTGTGCCTGTTATATTCAGCCAGAGGCGCTACAGCGTCTTGAGCATCCTGACTTCGCAGGCATCGTGGCCGGTCTGTCCCATCGCGTGTGGAATGTGGACAAAGCCCAGCCCCTGATACAGCTTGATAGCCGCCTGCAGTGAGGCTGTGGTCTCGAGGTAGCAGGCCTTGAAGTCTTGCTCACGGGCATACTTCAAGGCCGTGGCGGCGATCCGACGGGCAAAGCCTTTACCGCGTAGCTCTGGCAGGAAATACATTTTTTGCAGCTCGCAGACGCCTTCTTCCCCTGCCAATGGGGCAATCCCCCCTCCTCCTAATATCCGATTATCTTTCTCTACGACCCAGAATGCACTCCCAGGCTCGCTGTAAACCTCGCTAAGGCTATCTAGCGTCGGATCGGCAACACCATATCCTTTATCTGCTGTCAGGCCGTGTTCGGCGGATACCCGGCGTACAACGGCAGCCATAGCAGCGTTATCAAGTGGGGTGAGCAGCCGGAGCTGATAGCCTTCTTGCTGTTTGTTGGCCTGGATCGCTTTGGTATAGCGTTGCAGGCTTTGGGCGAGATTGTCGATTTCATCCTGATCGAGCTGTGCCATGAAATCGGCGACTTGGAGGTTGAGGGAGTGGTTGAGGTTATTGAGCAGCGCTTGACCTTGTGGTGACAGGCTGGATAGCTGCTTGCGGCCATCTTCGGGATCGGCCTGGGTTGTCAGGTACCCGGCATTGAGCAAGCTGGCAGTGGTGCGGCTGGCGTTGGATTTATCGACTTTTAGCCTGCTGGCCAATTGGTTAACAGAAAGCGGCTGCTCTTCGAGCTCTATCAGGGCGTGGGCTTGTACCGGGGTAATATCAAGGCTGCCGCATTGGCGGTCAAGCATGCCCAATTCCCGCACAAGCAGGCGGGATTGGGCTCTGAGGGAAGCTGCGTCCATGTATTAAACTCTTTTGGTTGCATATTTTTTGGTTGCGTAGTGCAATCAAAATTAGTTGCTTCTCGCAACGTTGTCAACTCTGATATCACTGACGTCGGCACACTGCTGCAATTCTCCATGGTGGCAGGCAAGGTGTCCCATTGCTTCTTTGGCGGCTTGCTTGGCGGTTTTCTTTTGCCAGATACGCTCGTGGAAATAGTAGGCGACGGTGTTGATAGCCGGTTCAATCATGGCCATTACACTACCAACTAGCACATCTCCGGTGAGTAGGTAGGCTACACCAAATGCGACGCTGAAGTGCACGACGGCAAAACTGAAGGTTTTGCGTCCCGGGTTGGCATAGCCACTACGAAGCAGTGCCTTGGTTTGCCAAGCTTTTTCATGGAAGTAGAAAGCCACCGTATTGACCATTGGTTCTATCATGGCGATCAGGCTGCTGATCAGGATCTCGCCTGTCAGTAAGTAGGCAACGCTGAATGCGACAAAAAAGTGGATAATGGCAAAGCTAATGGTCTTTTTCATGGTGGACTCTCCCTCAGTTGATAACTAGATATTAGTGATAATCATTATCATTTGCAATTTGTTATCATCTATCACTTCGATAGGTGTGCTCTATGACAGAATACGGTCTGGGTGAGTAGAAGGATTTATGAGTGAGGTCACAGTGGGCAGGCAATAAAAAAGCCGGCGCATGGCCGGCTTTGATTCAAGTGTGGTGCTGGTAATTACAGCGCAGCGATAGTTGCTTGCTGCTCGGCCAGTTTCACTAGAGTCTCTTTGTAACCATCAAGCTTCTCGCGCTCTTTGGCAACAACCGCTTCAGGGGCTTTAGCAACGAAGCCTTGGTTGCCTAGCTTGCCTTCGATGCGCTTGATTTCACCTTCGGTCTTCTTGATTTCTTTCGCCAGGCGGTCAAGCTCAGCGTCTTTGTCAATCAGGCCAGCCATTGGGATCATCAGCTCAGACTTGCCAACCAGTGCTGTTGCACAAGCTGGTGTCTCTTCACCGGCAGCCAGTACACGGATGTTCTCTAGCTTGGCTAGGGAAACCAGTACTTGCTTGTTGGCTTCAAGGCGCGCGGCATCTTTGTCGTCTGCGGCTTTCAGCATCACATCAAGCGGCTTGCTTGGGGCAATGTCGTACTCGGCACGCAGGTTACGGATGCTGGTGATAAAGCTCTTCACCCACTCGATGTCAGCCAAAGCTTCTTCGTTGAAGTTTGCTTCATCGTACTGAGGCAGTGACTGCAGCATGATAGTGTCGCCCTCAACACCGTCTACCAGCGGCTTCACGCTCTGCCAGATAGTTTCGGTGATGTATGGGATCACTGGGTGAGCCAGGCGCAATGTCTTTTCAAGCACAGTGATCAGGGTGCGGCGGGTTGCACGTTGCTGTGCTTCAGTGCCTTTCCACAGTACCGGCTTGGTTAGCTCTAGGTACCAGTCACAGAACTGGTTCCAGATGAACTCGTAGATAGTGTTCGCAGCCATGTCCAAACGGAAGTTATCGATGTGGCCGTTGAACTCTTTCGCAGCTAGCTCGAATTGGGATTCGATCCACTTATCAGCCAACGAGTACTCAAGCTCGGCATCAGCGGCGAAACCACAATCTTGATCTTCTGTATTCATCAGTACGTAACGGCTGGCGTTCCATAGCTTGTTACAGAAGTTACGGTAACCCTCAAGGCGCTTCATGTCCCAGTTGATGTCACGGCCGGTAGAAGCCATGGCAGCAAGGGTAAAGCGCAGGGCATCAGTACCGTAAGGTTCGATACCGTCTTCGAAAGTCTTGCGTGTTTGTTTTTCGATCTTTGCGGCCAGCTGTGGCTGCATCATGTTGCCACAGCGCTTTTCAACTAGGTCTTCAAGACCGATACCATCGATCATGTCGATTGGGTCAAGTACGTTACCTTTTGACTTCGACATCTTGTCGCCGTTTTCGTCACGGATCAGACCCGTTACGTAAACTGTCTTGAACGGAACCTGCGCCTTGCCGTCTTCGTCTTTGCAGAAGTGCATGGTCATCATGATCATGCGGGCAACCCAGAAGAAGATGATGTCAAAACCTGTTACCAGTACATCTGATGGGTGGAAGACTTTCAGATCTTCAGTCTGCTCAGGCCAGCCTTGGGTACCGAACGTCCATAGTGCAGACGAGAACCAAGTATCCAGTACGTCATCGTCCTGACGAAGAACTACAACCGGTGCCAGGTTGTTTTGCTCGCGAACTTCTTCTTCGCTGCGGCCAACATAAACGTTACCGTCGTTGTCGTACCAAGCAGGGATACGGTGGCCCCACCAAAGCTGGCGAGAGATACACCAATCTTGGATATCACGCATCCAAGAGAAGTACATGTTTTCGTATTGCTTAGGTACAAACTGGATGTCGCCGTTTTCTACCGCAGCAACAGCAGGCTCTGCTAGAGGAGCTGCACGAACGTACCACTGGTCAGTTAGCATTGGCTCGATAACCACACCACCACGGTCACCGTAAGGTACGGTCAGGTCATGGTCTTTGATTTCGTCCAGCAGGCCCAGCTCGTCGAACTCGGCAACGATAGCTTTACGCGCAGCAAAGCGCTCCATGCCGTGGTATTTTTCCGGTAGCTCAGTGCTGTAGGCATCGCTTGGTTCACCATTAGTGGTGAACACTTCAGATGCATCACGGATATCAGCATTGAACGTCAGGATGTTGATCATAGGCAGGCTGTGGCGCTTGCCCACTTCGTAGTCGTTGAAGTCGTGTGCAGGGGTGATCTTCACACAACCTGTGCCTTTTTCCATATCAGCGTGTTCGTCGCCAACGATTGGAATACGGCGGTCAACGATTGGCAGTAGGATTTCCTTGCCGATCAGATCTTTGTATCGCGGGTCTTCCGGGTTGACTGCCACACCGGTATCACCCAGCATGGTTTCCGGACGGGTGGTTGCTACCACGATGTAGTCTTTGCCTTCTGCGGTTTTCACGCCGTCAGCCAGCGGGTAGCGGAAGTGCCACATGTGGCCTTTCTTGTCTTTGTTTTCTACTTCAAGATCGGAAATTGCGGTGTGCAGTTTCGGATCCCAGTTCACAAGACGCTTACCGCGGTAGATTAAGTCTTCTTCGAACAGGCGAACGAAAACTTCCTGAACTGCGTTAGACAGGCCGTCGTCCATCGTGAAGCGCTCACGATCCCAGTCTACAGAAGCGCCCAGGCGACGAAGCTGTTTGGTGATAGTGCCACCAGACTCGCCTTTCCACTCCCAGATTTTATCGATGAAAGCGTCACGGCCGTAGTCGTGCTTGGTCTTGCCTTCTTCGGCAGCAATCTTACGCTCCACAACCATCTGGGTCGCGATACCTGCGTGGTCGGTACCGACTTGCCATAGGGTGTTCTTGCCCTTCATACGCTCACAGCGGATCAGGGTATCCATGATGGTATCCTGGAACGCGTGGCCCATGTGCAGGCTACCTGTGACGTTCGGCGGTGGGATCATGATGCTGTAAGCATCTTTTGATGTGTCACCGTGAGGCTTGAAGTAACCAGCCTCTTCCCAGCGCTGGTACAGCGCTTTTTCAATTGATTGTGGGTTGTATGTCTTTTCCATAGCGCTCTTAGAAGGATCTATGTGGAATTAGGGCGTCGCAGCATTGGCGGTGTTGAGCTGGATACCAGCTTGGCGATATTGCTTGTAGCGTTCTCGTGCCAATTGCTTCTGTTTTTCATCGCAAGGGACGAAGTCTACCACTTGTGAGAAGGTAACGGCAAAATTTGGTGCGTCTTGCCCCAAATTAATCAGGATCCCGCGCCGTCCACTGTGGCGCAGTCCGGGCCAGCCAATCTCGACCGGTGAACCGCCACGGGGGCCTTCACCGATCAGGTTATGGGGCACGAAGTTATCGGGATCCAGTTGCCATAAATACTCATCTATTTGTTCTGCTTGTGCTTTGTCTGCGGCAAGCAAGTAGACTTTGTGGCCCTGGCGGTAACTCATTGCTGCTTGATGACAGGCAAAATGCAGCTGGAAGTCGTTATCCTCTGCATGTTGCTGTTCACTGATTATATAAAAAGTAGCATGAGTCATGGCGTTTACTCTATAAACGAAGGGGGCCGTTTGGCCCCCTCTAGCGTCAATGTTACTCGACGTTCTCTAGGCCGGCTCGGTTGAGCAGGAATTGGACCAGCAATGGGACCGGACGACCGGTTGCACCTTTTGCCTTGCCACCGACCCAAGCGGTACCTGCGATATCCAGGTGTGCCCAGTTGTATTTCTTGGCAAAGCGAGACAGGAAGCAACCTGCGGTAATGGTACCTGCGCCCGGCGAGCCAAGGTTAGCCATATCGGCAAACGGGCTTGCCAGCTGCTCCTGGTACTCGTCGTTCATCGGCAGACGCCATGCACGGTCACCGGCTTGCTCTGATGCATTGATCAGCTCGTGGGCCAGCGGGTTGTGGTTTGAAAGCAGGCCACTGATATGGTTACCCAAAGCCACCACACAGGCACCTGTCAGTGTCGCGACATCGACAACGCACTCTGGCTCGAAACGCTCAACGTAAGTCAGGGCGTCACAAAGTACCAGGCGGCCTTCGGCATCGGTATTCAACACTTCTACAGTTTGGCCAGACATAGTGGTCAGGATGTCACCCGGACGGTAGGCACCGCCACCCGGCATATTTTCACAACCTGCCAGTATACCCACGACATTGATCGGTAGGTTAAGCTTAGCCAGCGCCTTCATTGCCCCGAAGACGGTCGCGGCACCGCACATGTCGTATTTCATCTCATCCATCTGGGCAGATGGCTTGATGGAAATACCGCCGGAGTCGAAAGTCAGGCCTTTACCGATAAGAACAATTGGTTTGGCATCGGAATCAGGGTTGCCCTTATATTCGATCACCGACATCATGGCTTCGTTTTTCGAGCCCTGGCCAACGGCTAGGTATGAAGTCATGCCCAGCTCTTTCATTTCTTGCTCACCAATGATCTTGGTGCTGACCGTGTCGAAGTCATCAGCCAGGCGGCGGGCTTGTGAAGCCAGGTAAGCCGGGTTAGCCACGTTTGGTGGCATGTTGCCCAAATCTTTACCGGCTTTTACGCCAGAGGCAACAGCCAGGCCGTGGGCAATCGCGCGCTCACCCAGAGATAGTTCACGGCGGGTCGGTACGTTGAATACCAGCTTGCGCAGCGGGCGGCGGGTTTCTGGTTTGCTGCTCTTGAACTGGTTGAAGGTGTACAGGCTGTCCTTGGTCGTTTCAACGGCCTGACGGACTTTCCAGTATGTATCGCGGCCCTTGACGTGTAGTTCGGTTAGGAAGCAAACCGCTTCCATCGAACCGGTTTCGTTCAGGGTGCTAATTGTTTTTTTGATGATTTGCTTATACTGGCGTTCATCAAGTTCGCGCTCTTTACCACAACCAACCAGTAATACACGCTCTGATAATACGTTTGGTACATGGTGAAGCAGCAGCATTTGGCCAGGCTTGCCTTCTAGATCACCACGGCGAAGAAGCGAGCTGATATAGCCATCGCTGATCTTGTCTAGCTGTTCGGCAATGGGAGAAAGGCGACGTGGTTCGAATACGCCAACGACGATACAGGCACTGCGCTGTTTCTCGGGGCTACCACTTTTTACACTGAACTCCATGCGTACTCCTACATCCTAATAAAGACAATTAAAGCTAAATGTTAGATAATGCCGCACTTATGTTGCTGGACCACGAAATCGGTATAGGATTAAAGTGCAGGTTAACAATTAGCCGAAAGATTAAAAAAATAACTGATTAACCGAAAAATTATAGTGATTCCAGTAAAAAAACAAGTTTTCTATGGGTAAATAAAGCGTGATTATTGTTCGGTATTTGACGCGTGAGACAGTAAAAAGCCAATTTGCGGTGCTTTTTGTCCTTTTTCTTGTCTTTATCAGTCAGAAATTTATTCGCATTCTTGCTGATGCAACAGAGGGTTCCATCCCGAGTGATTTGATCGCGACCTTGCTCGGTTTGTACATGCCTTCGATGGCCTTGTTGATGTTGCCATTGAGTTTGTACATCGGCATTTTGCTGACTTTTGGTCGATTGTATGCCGAAAGTGAAATTACCGTGATGAATGCCACCGGTATCGGCAATAAGTTCCTGATCCAGGCAGCTTTGTGGCTGGCGATTATCACCGGCTCAGTCGCTGCTTTCAATGCATTGTGGCTGGCGCCGTGGTCGGTAGAAAAAACCGAGCAGCTGATGGAGCAGGTCAAGGCTGATTCCGGTCTTGATTTGTTGGTGAAGGGCCAGTTTCAGGCCGCACCGGATGGACAGGGGGTGGTGTTCGTCAACGACATAACCAACAGCGGTAGCCGTCTGGATAAAGTGTTCGTTGCCCAACTTTCTGCCCGTGATGCATTGCGTCCGAGTGTGATGGTGGCAGATCGTGGCTATGTCAGTGAGCTGCCTGATGGCCGTCAGGTATTGGATTTGAAAGAAGGCACCCGCTACGAGGGGATCCCGACGCGGTTGGATTATTCCATTACCCAGTTCGATGACTACCAGGCCCTGATAGGGCAGCGGGCTGTGCGTGAGAAAAAGCGTGACTGGGACGCATTGCCAACGCTCGAGTTGATGCAGCGCTCTGAACTAGCCGCCAAGGCTGAGTTCCAATGGCGGATGTCACTGGTGCTGTGTATTCCGTTACTGACTATGATCGTTGTTCCTCTGTCTGCGGTGAACCCGCGTCAGGGGCGCTTTGCCAAATTGGTTCCAGCGGTGTTGATTTACCTGGCTTACTTCCTGGCAATCAGTGCGGCCAAGTCTGCTGTCGAAGATGGAGGGCTACCGTCGTATATTGGCCTGTGGTCGATCAACTTAGTAATTTTTGTGGTGGCAATAGCCCTGAATAGTTGGGATACCTTAGCGGTGCGCAAGGTGAGAGAGAAGTTTCGGAGACGTGGTTAATGTTTAAGATTCTGGATTTATACATTGGCCGAACCCTGATTTCGACCTCGGCCCTGACGCTATCTACCTTGGTGGGGCTGTCGGCCATCATCAAGTATGTTGAGCAGCTGCGAAAAGTGGGTGATGGTACTTACGATCTCTGGAAAGCCTTGGTTTATGTATTGCTCAGTATTCCGCGTGATATTGAGATGTTCTTCCCGATGGCGGTTTTACTGGGGGCGTTGATTGGTCTGGGTATGCTGGCTTCGAGTTCGGAGTTGGTGGTGATGCAGGCGGCTGGCTTTTCCAAGTTGGACATTGGCCTGTCGGTATTGAAGACCGCCGTCCCTTTGATGTTGTTGATCACCTTGCTGGGCCAGTGGGGGGCACCCGAAGCCCAGAAGGCTGCTCGTGAACTGCGTGCACTGTGGACTTCGGGCGGAAATATCCTGTCGGTGCAGCGCGGTGTCTGGACCAAGGATGACAATGATTTCATTTATATTGGTCGGGTTCACGAACAACAGGAGCTGTATGGGGTCAATATTTGGCAGTTCAATGAACAGGACGAGCTCACCCATTCTACCTTCGCCGAGTCTGCAACCTTCGACAATGACAAGGGTTGGCAGCTCAAGGATGTAACGGTAACGACGATAGGTAAAGAGCAACAAGTCAATGAGCGCCTGCCTGCGCTTCACTGGCAGACAACGTTGACTCCGGACAAACTGGCCGTCGTTACGCTGAAACCTGAGGAGCTCTCGCTGTCAGGGGTGTATGACTATAAAAACTATCTCGAGGATTCCAAGCAGGACTCGTCGCGCTACGCGCTAGCCTTCTGGCGCAAGGCGTTGCAGCCATTCTCGATTGCGGTGATGATGCTGTTGGCCCTGTCGTTTGTGTTCGGCCCGCTGCGCTCGGTGACCATGGGAGCAAGGGTGTTGTCGGGGGTCATTTTCGGCTTCGGCTTTTATATCTCGAATGAAGTGTTCGGGCCGATGAGTATCGTTTACCGGCTTCATCCGATAATCGGGGCGATAGGGCCGAGTTTGGTGTTCTTGTTTATCACCATTTACTTGCTAAGAAGAAAACTGTAGCTTCGAAAGAGAGAAAAGGCGCCATCGGCGCCTTTTTTGTCTCTGAAATGTGTGAGCCGCTAATTAGTTGACCTTTGGCAGAACAACCATCTCACAGTCTGCCATGGCATCCTGGAACGACTGTTTGGTCTTGCTAAAGGGAGCCAACAAGTTACCCAGTCCGAATGCCGAAGTAGCCATGCGGATCATCGCTTGGGTCGGGCGGATATTTGAGCCGTCTTTGTTTTGGATGCGCAACTTCCACGCCCGCATCCCCAAGGTCTGTCCCGCCTGGCACCAGAAATAGGTAAAGAAGCCGACAATCACCATGGCAAGGTAGCCGGTGTAAAGCATGCCCACCACGGGGTGCAGGGTCATATAGGCACTGACATCCTCGTAGCCCGTAATATCAACAGCACCAACTGCCACTAAGACGGCCATCAAGCCGATAGCGACGCCTCCAGCGAGCATGAGTACTGCGGCGATAACCAGGGTGTCATAGAGCCATGCCGCAAGACGGCGAAAAAGGCTTGGGTATTGTTTGGTGGATGCAACGTCCGGCTGTTTCTTCTTCTTCACAAGGTTTTCCAAATTAACTTAGCTTCAAGGTGTTGCGAGCAGTGTAGCAATATTACTCACTGGGGAGAATGATACGGATCTTGGAAATGAGAGTCCTCCTAACGGCAGTTTTGGTTAAGGGCACTATATTTATTGAAGCCTGTGCCTCAAAACTCTTTGAAGCGAGGGTGAAGTAGCTGATACCCGAAATGAAAGCCTGGCTTAAGGCGCATTACGAATGAGGAGCAACACCATGGCTGATATCAATGACAATACAACGAACTGGCCTGAACTGGCTGGCGCCCTTTATGACAAATTGACGGAACGGCATGCCGAGCTGACCTATGACTTTGACCATGTTGAAATTAGCGTGCCAAGCGGGGCTGGCGACAAACCAGAGCACTCCATCTGGAAGGTAAACGGCAGTATCAGCATCCGTGGGCGTAACCTGGATTGATGTTGGATAATGATGTTGGAATATAATGGTGAAGTTGAGGTCGAGCATGGCGGTGAGATTGCTCACCTCAACGCGCAAGGGGGGCGACTAACCCTGGTCGTTCCTAGTGAAAGCATGCTTGTGTCTTTGATTGGACTCTATTGCCGTTTTCCGGTTTCAAAAACCTTATCACGACTCCCCTTTATATTTGATGGCCATCAGCTCGTTGTCAGTGTTCCTGACTGCGGTTCCTTGAAGATCACTCGGCGTAAAGGCTGGCTACGTGTTTGGCTACCCTATAAAGTATCGATATCCGGGGTAGGGTGGTGGTTGCGTCATGGGCCAACATTCATGTACCAATTCTGGCGTTCATAGCACTTGCTAATGGACCTTTTTGCTTAAAACGCTCAAAATCTCAGCAAACAAACGCAAGGGAGCGATTTTCCTACTTTTTCCTATTGCGTTGGGAGGCAAGATGCGTAGAATGATTCGCATGCCCGGGTGGCGAAATTGGTAGACGCAGCGGATTCAAAATCCGCCGGTGAATAACTGTGCCGGTTCAAGTCCGGCCCCGGGCACCATTTTCAAAAACAAAGCCTCGACGAAAGTCGGGGCTTTGTTGTATCTGGCGAACAGAGATTATCTACTCTCGGCTTTAGCCGGTGTCTTTATAGTTTGCTAAATAGTGTTGGCTCGGTATCTGGGGTCCAGTCGGACTGAGAGATATGTGCAGCATTAACCACATACTTCACGCCTTTATATGTCACTACGTCGCCTTGATTGTAGCTAACGTTCACTGTCCAAATAGTACGCGGCATGCTATTTACCCATAGACTCGATATCGGTGATGGAGCCCAATCAGATTGCGCCGTGTGATCCGCCGTTGCCTTGTATACAGTGTCGTCAAGAGTGACATAGTCGCCGGTGGCGTAGGTCGTACCTACTTTCCACTCAGGGATATAGTTGTCCATTGTATCGAAAACATACCCGGCTTCTTGTGCAATGCGGAGGAACTTACGTAATTTAGGAAGGTTCTTAGTGGCTCCCATACCGCGTTTGCCGTCTTCGAATAGGAAGTTATGGGTCAGAATGATAACTTTATCGGTATGCAGTGGCGTTTCACATGGGAAGTTCTGGGTCTTTGAGTTGACGGGTTCTATGGTGGTTGGGGCACAGGTGTTTAAGGCTCCGTCAATGTATCCGAGGAACGGCTCCGCTTCGGTTAGGCTATTGGCAGGCATGGCAATCCCCCAGTTTTCAGGTGCCCAATCGACATCCCAGCCATGGAATAGGTAATTTTGATTTGCCAGAATTTCGGATACGCGAATGGAAGACTGGACACTGTTTGATGGGCTCTGAGGATCGCACACATACCCTGACTCCCAAGGCTTCAGGTCATCGGATGTCGCACAAAGTCCATCCCCTTTGAACTCTTTGGTCACGCGCCAGCTATTCGTGTAGGGAAGGCGGGCAAGACTTTCCCCTTTGTAGTTTGGATAAGTGTTGATATCCGGAATGTATGATGCCAGAACAGTGAGGTTTTTATCGAACATTGAGGCATCAAAGACAGGATCAAGATAGGAATTGATTTGATGGTTACCAGTGGCATTACATTCGGCAGCACTGTTTGGGCCGAACTTTTCGACACAGTTATGGACCATATGGTTATAACTGTGGTTACCAACAACATGGCCGGTATCAAGCAACAGCTTTAGTGCTTCGAGAGCTCTCCCTTCGTTTTCGTCGGCAATACCGTCTAAGTGCCAACCATTGACGTAAAAGGTACCTTTTACCCCTGCTTCATTCAGGATTTCAACAACGGGAATAGTGGCGTCGATTGTCCCGTCATCGAAGGTGAGGTAGAGGGTTCCTTTGGGGGCGGCCTGTACGGTGAGTGCGGCCGCTGCAACTGCCCCCGAGCATAGCAAGGACAATAAGTGTTTCTTCATAAAATGTTACTCCTATATCTTATTAGTTAATAAAAATGTTTATCAAAGATTATTGCTGAAAAAGGTATTGGTGATAGCGATAAGGTATTGGGTTATTAACATATTAAGTTTGTATAAATGTCTATGTGATCATTCTGTTTATGAGACGTCAATTGTATTGACTGATCTGTTACTTACTCTTTATTTCAAATATTTTAATTTGACTTCAAAGTCATGATGATTTTTTTATTCCATTATTTTTATTCTGATAATTTAATTATTGTAATGTTGAACGTATTTTGATCTATGAATTGGGATTGCCTTCACATTTGTGCAACCGGTTGCGCTTTTGTTTATTTGTCATGTTGGTTAATATTTAATTGTCGTTTTTAAGTGTTAAAAATGAATCATGGAGAGAGTGATGAAAAAGATTTTGTTGTGTTGTAGTGCGGGAATGTCAACCAGTATGCTGGTTCAACGAATGACGAAGGCTGCAGAAGCTCGTGGGATTGATTGCCAAATCGAAGCACAGGCCGTAACAGCTTTTGAAGATGCAATACAATCCTTTGATGTATGTTTACTTGGACCTCAGGTCCGTTTTCAGCTTGAAGAGTTGCGAAAAACGGCCAGTTTGTATGGCAAGCCAATTGATGCGATCTCTCCAATGGCATATGGGATGATGAAAGGTGAGGAAGTTCTCGATCAGGCTTTATCCTTAATTCCCGAATAAATTTAATAATCACCTCTTACCTAAAAGAAAATAATAACGGGACTCAATACATCCTGCACATGTTGTGTAGGACGGATTGCTACGTTTTAAATAAAGGAATATCTGTATGAAATTTTACGATAAGCTAATGGGGTTTGTTGAAAACAAAATAGCCCCCATAGCTGTAAAGGTCGGTTCGCAAAAACATGTAAGGGCAATGCGTGATGGGTTTATTACCGCTATGCCATTTATTATTGTGGGTAGCTTTTTATTAATTTTAGCTTTTCCTCCTTTCGCGGAAGATACACAAAATGGTTTTGGCCGAGCTTGGCTGGATTTTGCCGGTAAAAACTTTGACATGATTATGATGCCCTACAACATGACGATGGGGATCATGACCGTCTTTGTTTCGATGGGTATAGGCTATAGTCTTGCACGCGCCTACCAGATGGACGGTATCACTAGTACCTGTTTGTCCTTGATGTGCTTTTTGCTGGTCGCAGCCCCAGTTAGCGAAGGTGGACTTCCTACCTCGCACATGGGGGGAACAGGGATTTTTACTGCGGTTATCAGTGCGTTCTATTCCGTTGAGCTGATCCGTTTCCTCAAAAAGCACAATATCACTATCCGTTTGCCTGAACAGGTACCACCGGCGATAGCGCGTTCTTTCGAAATGCTGATCCCTGTGCTGGTTGTATTCATGACGGTTTACCCGCTCAGCCTATTTGTTCAGTCTCAATACGATATGCTGATCCCTGATGCTGTGATGCAGATGTTTAAGCCATTGATCAGTGCTTCTAACTCTTTGCCCGCAATCATTGGTGCCTTGTTAGTTTCCCAGCTGCTGTGGTTTGCGGGTATTCATGGTGCGGCTATCGTGGTCGGTTTGCTCTCTCCGATCTTCCTGACCAATATTGGTGCCAATATCGAAGCATTTGTTGCCGGTGAGCCAATTCCGAATATCTTTACTCAGCCTTTCTGGGATTTCTATATCTTCATCGGTGGCTCAGGTGCGACCTTGGCGCTAGCTATTCTGATGGTCTTCAGCCGCTCGGTTCACCTGCGTAGTTTGGGCCGGATGAGTGTGGTTCCGGGTTTCTTCCAAATCAACGAACCCATTATTTTTGGTACACCTTTGGTACTTAACCCAATGCTATTTGTGCCTTTCGTATTTGCACCAATTATCAATGCGGTTATTGCGTATGTAGCGGTGCATTCCGGTCTTGTCGGCATGGGCGTGGCAACAACGCCATGGACAACACCGGCCATTATCGGTGCTTCGTGGGGAGCCGGATGGACACTTGCTCCAGTCCTGTTGGTTATCGGACTTCTGATCCTTGACCTGTTTATTTACTTGCCATTCTTCAAGATGTTTGAAAAGCAATTGCTTGAGCAAGAAAAAGAAACGGCTGCTCAGAAAGAGAAGGAAAATGCACCTATTGGTGAGGGTGCAACTGCTTAATGATAGTGCTGCGGGCCTCTTGGCCCGCAGTGTTGAATGTTTTGTTATGAAGGAGAGACTGATGGATCAGGAATCAGTAGTAATGGAAATTATTGTCAATGCCGGTGAAGCTCGAAGCTTATGTTACGAAGCCTTGGCCAAGGCGCGTAAAGAGGAGGTATTGGAGGCTAAGGGGCTACTCAAACAAGCGAAAGAGTGCCTTAACCGTGCCCACTTGATCCAGACACAGCTTATTGAAGCCGATCAGGGAGAGGGCAAAGTAAAAATGACCTTGGTAATGGTGCATGCCCAGGATCATCTGATGACGACCATTCTTGCCCACGAGTTGGCTACAGAAATGGTTGCTATGCATGAAAGGTTGTCTGAGAAATAAGGACGTATTATGACCAAATCACTTAAGCTGGCCATTATTGGGGGCGGGAGTAGCTATACACCAGAGCTTGTCGAAGGTGTATTGAAACGACTCGATATACTTCCGGTAACAGAAATGCATTTTGTCGACATTGAGGCGGGCAAGGAAAAGCTCGAGATTATTGAAGGACTGACTCGGCGGATGGTTGAAAAAGCCGGCGCAAACATTGAGATCAAGGCATCACTGGATCGCAGGGCGGCGATAGCAAATGCTGACTTCGTCATGACCCAGTTTCGAGTGGGGGGATTGCAGGCAAGGGCAAATGATGAACGTATTCCCATTAAATATGATGTGATTGGTCAGGAGACGACAGGGCCGGGTGGTTTCGCCAAGGCATTGCGGACGATTCCGGTAATACTGGATATTTGCAAAGATATTGAAGAGTTGGCGCCCAATGCGTGGATGCTGAACTTTACTAACCCTGCAGGTCTAGTCACTGAAGCTATTCAGAAATATACCCAAGTGAAATCCATTGGCTTGTGTAATGTCCCGGTATCGATGCAGATGATGATTGCGGAGATGATGGCGTGCCCTCCGGAGAAACTCTCACTTGAATGTATTGGCTTGAACCACCTAGTGTGGGCTCACCGGGCATGGGTCGATGGCCAGGATGTGACTGCTGAGGTGCTGAAAAAAGTGGGTGATGGCCAGAATTTCAGTATGAATAATATTTTTGAAGAGCCTTGGGACCCAGATTTTCTTACCGCTTTGGGGGCTATTCCCTGCCCATACCATCGCTATTTTTATCAGGTTGATGCGATGCTGGCTGAAGAAAAGGAGTCAGCACGCGATGGCGGAACCCGGGCCGAGCAGGTCATGAAAACCGAAGCAGAACTGTTCGAGCTTTATCGTGACGAAGAGCTGGCGGAAAAACCCAAGCAACTTGAAATGCGCGGTGGGGCTTACTATTCCGATGCGTCACTGAATCTGGTCGATGCAATTTATAACGATCGCAAAACGATCCATGTGATCAATGTAGCGAATAACGGCACGATCTCGAGTTTGCCCGATGAAGCCGTTATTGAATGTAGTGCGGTAGTTGGCAGTTGGGGAGTGCGTCCACTGGCTGTTGGTAAGCTTAGCCCAGCAATCACAGGCTTGATCCATCAGGTCAAGGCATATGAACAGCTTGCGATTGAAGCGGCTGTTGAAGGTAGCTACAACAAAGCCTTAATGGCATTGTCCAGCAACCCATTGGTGCCAGATATTACTCGAGCGAAAGCAATCCTCGATGATATCCTGCGCACGAATCATGATTACCTGCCAAATTTTGCTTAATTGTATGTTAGATATGCGGCAGGACCATTCTGCTTGCCGCAGAGTAAATAGAGGGAACTTATGCATGTAATTTTCAATGCGGATGACTTTGGCCTGACCCGCGGGGTTAACCTTGGGATTGGACAGGCCTGTCAACATGGAGTGGTTCGCTCAACAACAATGATGGTGGGGATGGCGGCAGAGCAGCACGCGTTGCAGGTTGCAGCAGCCCAGCCATCTCTGGCGATAGGGCTGCACTTACGATTTACTGCGGGCATGCCCGTGACCGCAGCAGCGAGCTTAGTCGGCAACGACGGTCATTTCTTGGCGAAGGGGCTCTTCTGGCAAAAACCGGCATTTAAAGAGCGAGAAATTGCCGATGAGGTGATCGCGCAGATTGAACATTTCTTGGCGACAGGGTTAACGCTCAGCCATGTTGACAGTCACCATCATGCTCACATGCATCCCAAGCTGTTGCCTGTTATTGAAGAAATTGTGGCGGGATACCAAGTGCCGCTGCGAGGGAGCGTGAAACAAGGAAAAGACTATGTATTTAGTCAAAGCTTTTATGGTGATTCACTGAGCTTAGATAAGCTGCTTGCCATTATTGGGCAATATCGCGGTCAGTGTGATGTGTTGGAAATAATGTGCCACCCTGCCTACATTGATCAGCCTTTGCTTGAGTCGAGCGGCTATGCCATACCGAGGGCTATGGAGTTGGATATCCTCACCGATGTGAGATTGAAAGAGGCATTGGATCTATGGGGAGTGACAGTCGGAAGCTTTCACTCCCTGAAGGCGTAATCTTCTTCCCCATTAAACCCAAATAGCAGTTGCCAGTAGCGTATTCGTTCCCCCTATAGAGTTTTTGCTGCATCCTACTGGCAACTTGCTATATGTTGAGAGCTGAATATTAAAACGCTCGTTAATCACTTCATGTACCGATTAAATCACTTTATAGTCGCTAGCGAGATATGATGAACCAATAATATGGTTGGAAATTAATGGTGAAGGAGGCGAGGCAACTGCCATGGCAAGTATAAAAGATGTTGCAGCATTGGCTGGTGTCCACCGCTCGACAGTATCGCGGATCATAAACGGAGAAGGTGCCTTTCGTTCCGATACCAAAAGGAAAGTCGAGCAGGCAATGGCAGAACTTAACTATCGGCCAAGCGCGATTGCCCGTTCGTTGGCAACAGCTTCATCCAATATGACTGGTTTGCTTGTCACCTATTACACCGGTGGATTCTTTGGCCAAATGATGGATCAGGTACAGGCAGAGCTGGATTTGCATAAAAAGTTTCTGATCACCGCTCAAGGGCACCACAACGCAGAAGGTGAGCGGGAAGCGATTCGCCGGTTCCATGCCCTCCGGTGTGAAGGGTATGTCCTCAATAGTCGCCACTTGAGTGACGATGAATTGAGGGAGCTTGCTCAGGAATCTACTCCGTTTGTGATTCTTGACCGGGTGGTTGAAGGTTTGGAGTCTCGCTGCATTACTTTTGATCATACTCTGGCGGCAAAAATGGCGGTGGAGCATTTGATAGAGCAGGGGCATCGCCACATTGGTTGTATCACCGGTCCTCTAAGTCGTCCAAGCAGCCACCTTCGCCTTCAAGGCTATAAAGAAGCTTTGAACCAGTCGGCGATTAGTTTTGATCCTGCGTTTTGTGCTGAGGGAGACTACGGCAGAAAAAGTGGTTATTTAGCGGCGGAGCAACTTCATCGCTCTGCACCATCAATGACGGCATTGTTTTCATGCAGTGAGGAAATGACCCAGGGGGCATTGCAATATTTCCATGAGCACAATGTCAAACTGCCACAACAACTATCCTTGATAAGTTTTGACAGTATAGAGCTTTGTGATGCGCTTTATCCGCAGGTGTCGTCGGTTCACTTTCCTATTAGCCAAATGGCTCAAACCGCCGTTGAACTTCTGATGTGTCAAATCAACCAAACGGAATGCTCTATCACGAAACACTTTGTACCGGAGTTACGCCTACGACAGAGTATAAATAAACAGGCTATCCCTGAAGTATGATTTCTGATGCTCTCAAGTAATTGATGAGAATCTACTTAACAAAGAAATGATGCTACAAGCTGGTGGTGCTGTTTTGAACGTATTGATTGCGTACCATGCACTTGCGGGGTGGTTTTGATAAGATAGAAAAAAATGATTGTCTATCAGGCTGATATACGTATAATGAGCCGCATCTGCCCGGGTGGCGAAATTGGTAGACGCAGCGGATTCAAAATCCGCCGGTGAATAACTGTGCCGGTTCAAGTCCGGCCCCGGGCACCATTTTCAAAAACAAAGCCTCGACGAAAGTCGGGGCTTTGTTGTATCTGCACCTAAGCAAAGTGAACGTGCCTCTCATATATTACCATCCAAGCTGCCTCTGTATAAAAGATTGCCTATAGTGGCACCCTCACTGAAACGATCTGGAATATAGGCGATGCCATCAGGGAGAGAGCCAAGCCCGGCTATCATTGTTATTGAGCTGATAAAGCAGCAGATTAACCAGCAAGTCTGGCTTCCGGGCGAGCGGATCCCGTCGATTCGCAAGATGAGCCAGTTGCAGTCCATCAGTCCAATGACGGTAATGAAAGCCTATGAGCAACTAGAACTCGACGGTTGGATCTATGCCAAACCCAAAAGTGGTTATTTTGTCTCACCGCATTTTAACCAGCTCCTCCCCACGCCACCGCAGCAACCACAAGTCGTCAACCAGTCGATTAACATTAACCGTCATGTTTTTGAAGTGATGAGGGCCATCAAGCAACCGGATGTGATCCCGTTTGGTTCTGCGTTTCCTGATCCTTCCTTGTTTCCGATGCCGACATTAGGCAGGTTGTTAAGTCGCACGGTGAAAACGATGCCATACGACAGTGGCATTACTGATTTAGCGCCCGGGTGTGAGTCTTTGCGCCGGGCTATCAGCCAGCGATACGCCAAAGCTGGTATTAATGTTAGTGCAGAGCAAGTTGTCATCACCTCCGGTGCGACAGAAGCGCTCGGTTTGGGCTTGGCGGCAGTGACACAACCCGGTGATATGGTCGTTATTGAGTCACCTTCTTTTTATGGTGCCTTGCAAGCTATTGAAAGACTTCATCTCAAGGCCGTAGAGATCCCTGTTTGCCCCGAAAAAGGTTTAGACACGAAAGCCCTGGCCAGCTGCCTTGAGCGCTATCCGATAAAAGCTTGCTGGTTGATGAGTAATTTCCAGAACCCAACTGGAGTGAGTCTTTCTCCCGAGCAGCAACGTGCTGTGTATGAGCTTCTTGCTGCGAGAAACGTTGCCATCATAGAAGACGATGTGTATGGCGAACTCTATTACGGGATGCATAAGCCAGCTTGTTTCAAGTCTATAGATCGTGAAGGATTGGTGATCCACTGCTCCTCATTTTCTAAATCCCTTGCCCCTGGTTTTCGTGTCGGTTGGGCGCTAGCTGGCAGGTTTGCCCAGCAAGTTACCGAACTACAGTTTATGTCGACGCTTTCAGCGCCAGTACCAAATCAACATGCCATTGCCAGTTATATTAAGGAAGGGGTATATGACAGTCATCTGAGGCAATTACGCAGAACTTTGGTAAAGAGACAGCAGCAGATGATAAAAGCAATATATCAATTGTTTCCCGCCGGAACGACAGTAACTAAATCGGATGGTGGTTATTTTGTCTGGGTGGTGCTCCCGTTTGATCTAGATAGCTCCGAGTTACTCACTCTATTACTTGAGCGTTATCGTATCAGTATTGCACCGGGCACACTGTTTTCCTCAGGCAAGCAATACCGGCATTGCATTCGAATCAACAGTAGTTATGAACTGACCGCTCAGAACTACGAAGCGCTCAAAGCCCTAGCAAAACTGCTCAGTAGTCATAAGCAATAAACTGTTTAGCCGTTTTTAAGGTTAACTGTGCTACCCACTTTCTTACTTTCTCCTGTTCAATATTGATTTATTGCGTAGATAAAGGAGAGCAGTATGGAGAGGAAAGCCAATCGGGTTGAGCTGAAATTGATAGGTGTCGCAATAGCGTGCGCATTGTTGTTGGTATTTGGTCATCTCATCTTGGCCAAACAGCTAATTGAATATGCTTGGGTTGAATATACAGCCGCGGGGATTCCCTTTCTATTGTTCGCTATTGCTGCTTGGGCAATACGCTATACCTTACGATTGGAGCAGAAAAGCTAGGTTTTCTTATGGAAAGCCTTAGCTCAAACAGAGTGGCTTGTAGGGATTTTATGCGCAAAACAGAGCGATTGCCTGTTTGTTGAGCGCTTGATTAATTTAAATGAAATAATTGCATTTTGGCTATTGCCAATGTGATCGAAGTCT
>NZ_JBSWTF010000003.1:0-89475 GCF_056158405.1 Photobacterium sp. AWH4_225
GAGAGTTCGATCACGTTGGCAAGGGGCTTTTTTAAAAAAAATGGCCAAACCTGACAGTTCGAACAAAAAACACCCAAAACCATCAAAAAGCCAGCTTAAAAGGCTTTAAAGTGGTCTGCAAACGCCTCTACTTTTTGCCAATCGGTATATTCGACTTCTTTACTGGTATCTGTTTCACCACCAGTAATGCGCATAATGAACTGGATCATAACCCGGTCAAACCAGCTATAGCGTGGATAACGTAGTGCGCCAGCAAAAACCGCCTGCAAGCCAGGCTGCCACGGCGACTTCGTTAGGAACTTTTTCATATACACGCTCGTTTCCGGCGTATTTTTACCTTCTTTACGAGCAGTCAGGTTCACACAGAAAAAGCCCACTTTATGTTGTTCTAGCGCAGCCAGGTTCTGATCGATGAATTGATACAGCTTTTTATTAAGGTGGCCATAACGAATTGAGGCTCCAACCAAGATGCGGTCATACTGGTCAAAAGCGATGGCTGGTAGCTGGTTGAGGTCTGCCAGTTCGCACTGATACCCCTCACCCAGCGTCTTTTCTATATGGCGCATAATTTTGATGGTTTGCCCATCACTGCTCGAATGAAGAAAAAGGACTTTTTCCACGACATTTCCTTATTAATTGTTAACTACGCCAAAACGTAGGGGTAAATAGCACCAACAAGGTAAAGACTTCTAAGCGGCCAAACAGCATCGCGATAACCAACACCCACTTGGCAGGATCGTTGATTTCGCCAAAGTGTACCGCCACTTCCCCCAAACCTGGACCTAAATTATTCAAAGTCGCTGCTACGGCAGAGAAAGCGGTGAGCTCATCCAGCCCTGTCGCTATCAAGGCCAACATACAAATCACAAACACCAAGGCATACGCTGAGAAGAACCCCCATACCGCATCGACAACACGCTGCGGAAGAGCCTTATTGCCAACTTTAATGGTATATACCGCTCTCGGGTGAACCAATCGTTTGAGTTCCCTAACCCCTTGCAGCAACAGCAAGAACATCCGGATCACCTTGATACCACCACCAGTAGAACCGGCACAGCCGCCAACAAACGATGAGAACAATAGCAAGACTGGCAAAAACAGTGGCCATTCAGAGAACCCTGTGGTGGTAAAGCCTGCCGTGGTTGAAATCGACACGGTTTGGAACAGAGCCTGATCAAATGCATCATGATACGAGTTATAGGAATGGTGCTTGAGCAACATGCCAAAACAAATCAGGAACAAAATTAGCTGGGAAGCAAAGAAAGCCCGGAATTCAGGGTCACGCCAATACGTCCGCAAGTGAATGCCGCCATTGGCAAAAGCTGCAAAGTGCAATGAGAAGTTACAGGCTGAGATCAGCAGGAACACCACGGTGATCATATTAATCGTCGGGCTGTTGAAATACCCCATACTGGCATCATGGGTGGAGAACCCCCCGATCGCCACCGTCGAAAAGCTGTGGGCAATGGCGTCAAAGGCTGTCATTCCCGCCAGCCAAAAAGCCAGGGCACAGCTGATGGTCAAAGCCAAATAGATGTACCACAGCGCCTTGGCGGTTTCGGCAATACGCGGGGTCATCTTGCTGTCCTTGACCGGCCCCGGGATCTCGGCACGATACAACTGCATGCCACCGATACCTAACACTGGCAAGATGGCCACGGCCAATACAATGATCCCCATACCGCCGAACCACTGCAGCAGCTGGCGGTAGAACAAAATCGCCTTAGGTAGGTAGTCCAGCCCGACAATCACCGTCGCCCCAGTTGTCGTCAGGGCAGAAAAAGATTCGAAAAAGGAGTCGGTCACCGAGAGATCAGGGGTTTTTGCCAGTATAAAAGGGACAGCACCGGCACTGCCGATTACGGTCCAGAACAAGACAACAATAAGAAAGCCGTCCCTCGCTTTAAGCTCCTTGCGATAATGCCGATTGGGCACCCATAGCAATGCACCACCGGCGAAAAGGAGGAAGAAGGTCACAACAAACGGCAGACCGGCACCGTCACGGTAAATAAATGCCACGAGGGCGGGTGCCAGCATGGTGACACTGAACAAGGCGAGCAAAAGCCCGACAATCCTGATAATGGAACGAAATTGCATTGCCTATTCGGCTCTCATCTATATTTTGAAAAAGTTAACGGGACTATTCAGAACGGTCGACCGCACTCACCTGCCCGCCGCTGCGACTAAACAGCGTCGCACTGAATGCCTCGACCTGACGGCGGTCCAACTCAACCACCACAGTGACACGTTGCCCATAGTCAGCCTCAACCTGCTGACAAGAAAACTCAGCAACCAATGACTCCACCAGCGATACCTGATTATACTCGCAGCTGATCAGCAGTTCTGAAGTTATTAACTTTTCTTTGGTTTGCAGCACAGTTAGGGCCTGTTGGACCCCTCCGCCATATGCTTTGACTAAACCACCGGTACCGAGTTTTATACCGCCAGAGTAACGGGTCACTACTGCGGTGATCTCCCCGACCCCAGAGCCTGTCAGCTGAGCAAGGATTGGCTTGCCCGCCGTACCCGATGGCTCACCATCATCGCTAAAGCCCCATTTCATTGAGTCCTCGGGCCGTCCGGCAACAAACGCCCAGCAATTGTGCCGCGCATCATGATGCTTGTCTTTGATGTGCTGGACAAACGCCTTGGCAGCCTCGACATTCGGAGTGTGTGCCAGATAGGTAATAAAGCGACTTTTCTTTATTTCTTCTTCGAAAGTCGCACTGTCTGCCGGGATCAAATATGGCTCACTGACGCTCATATGCTGCCGTATTTCTCTGTAATCAATGGAATCTCTCAGGATACCATATCACCGGTTGTGGATGTATCTACTGGACAGTACAAGAGCAAAAAGGGGTTGTGGTAATAAATAATTCTTCGGTGGATCAGCAACCATCGCCAAGCTTATGAATAAGCGGCTGACTATCTACAACTTGCTCATTACAACAAAAAAACAACATAACGCAACTTCTATCTATCTAACTTACCACCCAAACCAAGAACCTGAAAATAAAGAAAATAACCTCCCACGCAGATAATTTTTCATATCAAATTAATATCTACCCTAAAGCAAAAGTTAAACAAATGTTTAAAATAGGTATTGTAATCGTTGCACAACAGGTTCAGACTATTATTTAACCTACTGACAGGTCAAACCAGTTAAATCAAATCCGGCACAGACTGGAACTCATGGAGATAGAAGATGATTTACCAAGGTGAAACCCTATCCGTTCGCTATCTGGAAGATGGCATCGCCGAGCTTAACCTCAACGCACCCGGCGCAATCAACAAGTTCGACCTCAAAACCCTGGAAAGCTTCAATGAAGCCCTGAATGCGCTCTACCACCAGAGTGATTTGAAGGGGCTACTAATAACCTCAAGCAAAGATGCCTTTGTGGTGGGAGCTGATATCACCGAATTTCTCGGCCTGTTTGCCAAACCTGCTGAGGAATTGTCACAGTGGGTCACCCATGCCAACGACATCTTCAATAAATTAGAAGACTTACCGGTTCCGACCCTGTCAGCGGTTAACGGCCACGCCCTGGGCGGTGGCTGCGAATGTATTTTGGCAACCGATCTGCGTCTGGCTGATAGTAAAGCGCGTATCGGCCTACCTGAAACCAAGCTCGGTATCATGCCAGGGTTTGGTGGCACCGTCCGTCTACCGCGCCTGATCGGCGCTGACTCGGCGATGGAAATCATTACTGCCGGTAAAGATAAAAAAGCCCTCGATGCCCTCAAACTCGGGATCGTCGATGGGGTTGTTGAGCCAGAGCAACTACCTACCGCGGCTCTGGCTATGCTCAAGGACGCTATTGCCGGCAAACTGGACTGGCAATCCCGCCGGGCACAGAAAAAAGCGCCTTTGGCTTTGAATAAAATCGAAGCGACCATGAGCTTTACGATGGCTAAAGGTATGGTGGCTCAAGTGGCTGGTCCACACTATCCGGCGCCGATGGCGGCCGTCAAAACCATCGAAGAAGCCTCACGCTGTGAGCGCGACGAAGCACTGAAGATTGAAAACAAGCACTTCGTCACCCTAGCCAAAACCGATGTTGCCCAGTCCCTGGTCGGGATCTTCCTCAACGACCAGTATATCAAAAGCCAGGCCAAGCAAGCCGCGAAGGCCGGACAGCCCACCAGCAAGGCAATGGTGCTGGGTGCCGGGATCATGGGAGGTGGCATCGCCTACCAGTCAGCCCTCAAAGGGGTACCGGTACTGATGAAGGACATCAGCGACGCCTCACTTGATTTAGGCATGGGTGAAGCTGCCAAACTGCTTAACAAGCAGCTAGAGCGTGGCCGTATTGATGGCCTTGGTATGGCCAAAGTGCTCGGCGGGATCACACCGAGCCTGCATTATGCCGGCGCCGAAGAGGCCGATGTGATTGTCGAAGCTGTAGTAGAGAACCCGAAAGTTAAAGCCGCTGTGCTCAGTGAGGTCGAAGGCTTGGTGGGTGACGATACGGTTATCACCTCAAATACTTCCACCATTCCTATCAACTTACTGGCCAAGTCGCTCAAGCGTCCAGACAAGTTCTGCGGCATGCACTTCTTCAATCCGGTTCACCGTATGCCGCTGGTTGAAATCATCCGTGGCGAACATACGTCGGATGAAACCATCAACCGCGTTGTGGCCTATGCCGCCAAGATGGGCAAATCCCCAATCGTGGTCAATGACTGCCCGGGATTCTTCGTCAACCGTGTGCTGTTCCCTTATTTTGCCGGATTTAGCTTGCTATTGCGTGACGGGGCTGACTTCCAGCAAATCGACAAAGTGATGGAAAAACAATTCGGTTGGCCAATGGGTCCGGCCTACCTACTGGATGTAGTCGGTATTGATACTGCGCACCACGCTCAGGCCGTGATGGCCGAAGGCTTCCCTGAGCGTATGGGCAAAGACTACAAAGATGGTGTGGATGTGATGTTCGAAAACGGTCGCTATGGCCAGAAGAACGGCAAAGGATTCTACGCCTATACCATTGACCGTAAGGGCAAGCCGAAGAAAACCGCCGATGCTGACGTTAGCGAGTTAATTGCCCCAGTTACCGGCAATGCAACCCCATATGATGCCGAAGCGATCATTGCCAGAATGATGATCCCGATGATCAACGAAGTGGTGCGTTGTCTGGAAGAAGGGATCATCGCCAGTCCAGCAGAAGCTGATATGGCATTGGTCTACGGCCTCGGCTTCCCTCCATTCCGTGGCGGTGTATTCCGTTACCTCGATACCCTCGGCCTTGCCAACTATGTTCAGCTGGCAGATAGCTATGCCCACCTTGGTGCCGTTTACGAAGTACCGGCAGGCCTGCGTGAGAAAGCAGAACAAGATGGTCGTTACTACCCTGTACCGAGCAACGCGTAACCATGGCTTAAGGATGAGGAATTGAAAATGAATAACGTTGTAATCGTTGATTGTATCCGTACCCCGATGGGACGCTCTAAAGGCGGCGCTTTCCGCCATGTACGCGCTGAAGACTTATCAGCCCACCTAATGAAAGGCCTGCTGGCACGTAATCCGCAGGTCGATCCTAGCAGCATAGAAGATATCTACTGGGGCTGTGTCCAGCAAACCTTGGAACAAGGCTTCAATGTTGGCCGGAATGCCGCGCTATTGGCCGGTATCCCCCACACTGTGGGCGCAACAACCGTAAACCGCTTGTGCGGCTCCTCAATGCAGGCGCTACACGATGCTGCCCGCGCCATCATGGTCGGTGATGCCGAGACCTGCCTGATCGGCGGTGTCGAACACATGGGCCACGTGCCGATGAACCATGGTGTCGACTTCCACCCGGGGTTGTCGAAATCTGTTGCCAAGGCGGCGGGGATGATGGGGCTCACCGCCGAAATGCTCGGCCGGATGCATGGTATTAACCGTGAGATGCAGGACGCCTTTGCCGCCCGCTCCCACCAGCGTGCTCATGCCGCTACCATCGAAGGTCGATTTGCCAATGAGATCTATCCAACCGAAGGCCATGATGCCGATGGCCGTTTAACCCTGTTGAGCCATGACGAGGTTATTCGCCCAGAAACAACCGCGGAGTCGCTATCAGCACTACGCCCGGTGTTCGATCCGGCCAACGGTACCGTCACTGCCGGGTCGTCTTCCGCCCTGTCTGATGGCGCATCAGCCATGCTGGTAATGAGCGAAGACAAAGCCAAAGCGCTCGGCCTGACTATCCGTGCTCGAGTCAAAGCAATGGCGGTTGCCGGCTGCGATCCTTCTATCATGGGTTACGGGCCGGTACCGGCCAGTCAGAAAGCGTTGAAACGTGCCGGACTATCCATCGAAGATATCGGTATGGTAGAGCTCAACGAAGCTTTTGCTGCCCAGTCACTCCCTTGTGCCAAAGATCTCGGTTTGCTGGATGTCGTTGAGGAAAAGGTCAACCTCAATGGCGGCGCCATCGCGCTCGGTCACCCACTAGGTTGCTCAGGTTCGCGTATCTCCACCACCCTGATCAACCTGATGGAGCACCATGATGTCCAATTTGGCCTAGCTACAATGTGTATTGGTTTAGGCCAAGGTATTGCGACTGTTTTTGAACGGGTTGAGTAATCTATTCGTAAAAGAGAAGTCGTATAAGAAATCTCGCATGAGAAAAGCCCGCTCCGGCGGGCTTTTTTGATCAGCACCAAACATGTATGAATTACATAGATAAAATGATTAACTTTCATTTTATTCATAGTTATTTCAGGTCTACACTCATAACCACTTAAGACGCTTGTATTAATTCGGAGCATCCCTATGTTTAAGGCACTGGTTCTAAACCAAGAAGAGAAAAAAACAATTGCGACAATCGAACAGTTAGACAATAGCCATCTTCCTGAAGGCGATGTTCTGATTGATGTTGACTACTCTTCCCTGAACTACAAAGACGGCTTGGCCATCACAGGTAAAGGTAAGATCATCCGTAACTTCCCTATGGTGCCGGGTATCGACCTCGCCGGTACTGTCGTCAGCTCCGAAGATGCCCGCTACCAAGAGGGTGACAAAGTCGTACTCACTGGCTGGGGTGTCGGTGAAAACCACTGGGGCGGCATGTCACAGCGTGCCCGCCTAAAAGCAGATTGGCTAGTGCCACTTCCTAAAGGCCTAGATAGCAAAAAAGCCATGATGGTCGGTACAGCAGGTTTCACCGCCATGCTATGTGTACAGGCGCTATTGGATGCCGATGTCAAACCAGACGCGGGTGAAATCCTAGTAACCGGTGCCAGCGGTGGTGTGGGCTCAGTTGCAGTTACCCTGCTGGCCCAGCTTGGCTACAAGGTTGCGGCTGTTACTGGCCGCGTAGAGCAAAACGGTCCACTGCTAGAGAAACTTGGCGCCAGCCGTATTATCGACCGTAGTGAATTTGAAGAGCCAGCTCGTCCGCTAGAGAAGCAAGTGTGGGCAGGTGCTGTCGATACCGTGGGTAGCAAAGTGCTGTCAAAAGTACTGGCGCAGATGGACTACAACAGCGCTGTTGCCGCTTGTGGTTTGGCTGGCGGTTTTGATTTGCCGACAACGGTGATGCCGTTCATCCTGCGTAACGTACGTCTGCAGGGTGTCGACTCGGTAATGTGCCCAACAGAGAAGCGTATCGCGGCTTGGGAAAAACTGGTCGAGCTACTACCTGAGAGCTTCTACGAGCAAGCGTGTACCGAGGTTGAGCTAGATGCCGCGCCTAAGTATGCGGAAGATATTACCAACGGCCAAGTAACCGGCCGAGTCGTGATCAAGCTATAACCGCGATTGCGAACGTAACACCAATGACTAAAGCCGGGTTTATCCCGGCTTTTTTATTCCAATCCCATATCATCGATGCGCTTGGCGATCAGGCGGCTACACTCCTCTTTGACAATCGCCCTCAGCCACTCCTGGGCTGGCGAATGCTCGCAGCGCGGATGCCAGATCATCGAATAATCAAATGGCGTAAAGGCAAACGGCAGCGGTTTGACGACCAAGTCATATCGCTCGGCCACCAGATAAGCCAAATCCGCTGGCACAGTAATGATGAGTGGCATGGTATCGACAATCGCCAATGCCGCTTCAAGGTGGTAAGCCCGCAAGACCATTTTCCGTTTCGGCTGACCAACCAACGCTTGCTCAATCAGCGCTTTTACCCCATCACTGATCGCAATCATCGCATGGGGATGGGCAAGGTAGTCTGCCAGGCTCATTTCTTTATCAGCCAGCGGATGATGCTTTGATAGCAGGCATAACACGCCGACGCGCCCCAAAATCTCACTGCGCAGCGGCTCAACAGGGCCGGTCGGGCGGCAGATCGCCAAATCCGCCCCTTCATAAGTCAGCTGGTCGGCTAGCCTGTCATGCTGGAGCGGCAGGAACTCAAACGAGACCTCCGGTGCCTCTTGGTAAATTCGCGGCAGGGCAAACGGCAATATCGTCTGCATCGCATAGTCCGTGGTCGCGATGGCAAAGGTCTGGTCGCAGCGGCGCGGATCAAACTCAACCGGTGACAGCAACTGGCGCAGGGATTCCAATGGCTCACCCAATGCCCGATCAAACTCCAACGCCTTTTCGGTCGGGATCAAATGCTGTCCCTGGCGGGTAAACAGCGGATCGCCAAGCAAGTCGCGCAGCCTACCCAGCACTCGGCTCATCGCCGACTGGCTCAGATTCAGGCGCGTGGCAGCCTTGCTGACACTGCTCTCTTCAATCATTACCCGCAATGCCACCAGCAAATTCAAATCACGGCGATAGATGTCTTCTAGTTCCACTTCGAGCTACCTTGGCAAGATATTGGGAGTAATACCAAACAACATATTACTTAGTTTGGTATTATTTTATCGTCCAGATAAAAAAAATCCCGCTATAAAAGCGGGGAAGCCCAAGAAAACTGGGGGAGTGTAGTAGATGTGCAATGTTAGCTTTCTTCTTCCTCGAGCTCGGGAGAATTGGTGAGCTCGAGCCAAAGTCCTAGCGCGGCGGCAATTAGGCCACCCAGCGCGATAAAACTGGTCTCATTCGGTGAACGTAGCATCAAAGAGCAAAACGTAATGAAGCACAGTACGCTATAAATTGTCAGGCGATCCATCTGAGTCAACATAGTTCCTCCTAATCCTTCAGAAGACAAACGTTAATGACTTGTTAAATACGTTACACGTTTTATTTTGATTTGCCAACCCTTATTGATTAATTCTTGCCCATAAGTATGATCACAGTCTTCAACAGAAGATGTAGATGCTATGACCGCTATTTTTGACAACCCCACCCACAGTTTGGAAGCTGAAGGACTTCGCTGCCCTGAGCCTGTGATGATGGTGCGTAAAACCGTAAGGAAAATGGCCGAAGGCGATACCCTGCTCGTCACTGCCGATGACCCTTCAACTACTAGGGATATTCCAAGCTTTTGCCGTTTCATGGATCACACCTTGGTTGCGGCAGAAACCGATAGCCTGCCTTACCGTTACTTGATAAAAAAAGGCACTAACTAAACAATCAAAAAAAGGCAGCTCATTGAGCTGCCTTTTTACTGTTTTGTTACCAGCTAACGGCTAATCCTCGTTACGGTACGAATCCCGCAATTGGCGGTTGGCTTTATCGAGTTCGTGGCGCAGGTCGCGGATTTCCTTCTTCATCGGCAGGACATAACGCAGGCGAACCAAGGCATCAACCGATAGGTACGTCGTCACAATGGCACCGACCACCATCGGCAGCCACATGTCCGTCAGCACCATACCGAGAATATTCAGCGCCAACGCAAAGTTGAATAACCAGAATTGGCTCTGGGGCGATATTGCAAGAAAACGGTTCATAACCCCCTCCTATACAGCGGTAACCGTCCTAAGGTACTGGTACCAACATATCACGCCAACCTTCCCGGCACTGCTGCCATGCTCACAATTTAAGTGCTTGTTATCACAGTGTCATAATGGCTTGTGAGCAAGGCTCTAATAGCCGTGTTCCACGTGGAACACAGCTAGCGGAGATTACATGCCAAACGCGGCGGCAAGAGCCAGGCCAAAGAACAGCGCCGCAGTGATTTTACGGATCAAACTTAACGGCATACGCTCGGCTGACAACTTACCAATCAAGACCACTGGCACATTGGCCAGCAACATACCAATAGTGGTACCCAATACCACCCACACTAGCGCATCACTGTATTTCGCACCCAGCATAGTGGTCGCCACTTGGGTCTTGTCACCGATTTCGGCAATGAAGAAAGCAATGAAGCTGGCGACAAACGGCCCACGGTTGGAGATCTGTTCGTCATCATCAAGCTTATCGGGGATAAGTATCCAACCCGCCATCGCGACAAAGCTCACCACCAACACCCACTTAAGCACTTCAGGTGTTAGGTAGTCGGCAACAACCACACCTAACCAGGCTGCCAATGCGTGGTTGGCAATCGTAGCGAAGAAGATCGCCAGGATGATAGGAATAGGTTTGCGGTAGCGGCTAGCAAGCAACAGGGACAGCAACTGGGTTTTATCGCCAATTTCTGCCAAGGCAACCGACGTAATAGAGATAGCTAAAACACTCACGACATGCTCTTTGGGGCGAGGAATACTATAAAAAAACCACAGGTAAACGCACATGCCCCACCCCGGTTCATGTTGGTTTACCGATGGTCTCGCCAAACTCACTAGTAGGATAAACGTGAGTCACAAACGCCATGAAGATTTTGCTTCAATTATGTTGACGCTTGTCTTGCCAGGACAAGAGGCTACTCCCCAAAGGTGCGGCAATTCTACACAGCAGCAACACGGATCGCAAGGCACAAAAAAGGGCCTGCTTGAGGCCCTTTTATCCAATCAAGGTTATTTGGCTGAAATTAACCTTGTGGAGAAAGCACGATTTCTACACGGCGGTTCTGGGCACGACCCTGCTCGTTATCGTTCGAAGCAATCGGGTGTGACTCACCCATGCCTTTGGTCACGATACGGTTGCTAGCCACACCACCGCGCATCAGCTCGTTGCTCACTTCGCTGGCACGAACCTGGGATAGGCGCAGGTTATAAGACGCCGCACCAGTGCTATCGGTAAAACCGTAAACATTCAGCATGGTCTCATCGTATTCTTTGGCTACCAAGGCCACACTGCTAAGAGCATTTTTAGCCTGGCCGCTCAACGCCGTGTCGTCCACAGCGAAAGTAATGGTGTTAGGCATGTTGAGGATAATATTGTCACCGTCACGGGTTACGCTGATCCCGGTCGATTGCAATTGCTTGCGCAGCTCAGCTTCCTGCACATCCATGTAGTAGCCGATACCGCCACCCAAAGCAGCACCAGAAGCCGCACCAATCAGTGCACCCTTACCACGGTCACTCTTGCTCGAAGACGCAGCACCGATAGCAGCACCCGCCACCGCACCGATGATAGAGCCACTGGTCGCTTTCGCCGTTTGGTCTTCACCTGTGTAAGGGTTGGTTGTTGAACAACCTGTCGCAACCACAGCCGTTGCCGTAGCAAACACCAGGTTACGAATCCATTTGCTAGATTTAGCGCGATTAGTCAAATCCATATTGTTTACCTTTCTTATTTCTCGGCTCTGGGCCGATGTCATTGTGTGCAGCGTCTTTGGCAAGCCAAAGCTGTTCATTGGCGGCCGTATTGTATCTGCCCGTCATAAGCTGATATCAGAACAATGTCAAAAAACTCCATACCATGACAAGCGAGGCACATTAATTTAAGCAAATTAATCAAAGATGACCAAAAAACATGCACTCCCCCTACTAGCGCAGGTGTTGGCAGGGTATACTGGATAGTTACTAAAAATCTCTCAATCCATTAATCACGCGAAGCTGACAATGCAGAAATACGATATTAAAACCTTTCAGGGCATGATCCTCGCGCTGCAGGATTACTGGGGCCAACAGGGTTGTACTATTGTGCAACCTCTGGACATGGAAGTAGGTGCAGGTACCTCTCACCCGATGACATGTCTTCGTGCTCTGGGTCCAGAACCTATTGCAGCAGCGTATGTGCAACCATCACGCCGTCCTACCGACGGCCGCTACGGCGAGAACCCGAACCGCCTTCAGCACTACTACCAGTTCCAGGTGATCATCAAGCCATCACCGGACAATATCCAGGAGCTATACCTAGGCTCATTGGAAGCTCTTGGCATCGACACCCAAGTCCACGATATCCGCTTTGTAGAAGATAACTGGGAAAACCCTACCTTGGGTGCCTGGGGTCTTGGCTGGGAAGTTTGGCTAAACGGCATGGAAGTAACCCAGTTCACTTACTTCCAGCAGGTAGGTGGCCTTGAGTGTAAGCCGGTAACCGGTGAAATCACATACGGTATCGAGCGCCTGGCAATGTACATCCAGGGTGTTGATTCCGTGTACGACCTAGTATGGACAGACGGTCCACTAGGCAAAGTGACATACGGTGATATCTTCCACCAGAACGAAGTTGAGCAGTCAACTTACAACTTCGAATACGCAGACGTTGATTTCCTATTCACCTTCTTCGACCAGTGCGAAAAAGAATGTCAGGAGCTACTAGCACTAGAGAAACCACTTCCTCTACCTGCTTACGAACGTATTCTAAAAGCAGGCCATGCATTCAACCTTCTTGATGCACGCAAAGCCGTTTCTGTTACAGAGCGTCAGCGCTACATCCTGCGCATCCGTAACCTAACCAAGCAAGTGGCTGAAGCCTACTACGCTTCCCGTGAAGCTCTTGGCTTCCCAATGTGCAAAAAAGACAAGTAAGGATCACCATGGCTGAACACAATTTCCTTATTGAACTTGGTACCGAAGAGCTACCGCCAACGGCACTGCGCACACTGGCAGAAGCCTTTGCTGCGAACTTCGAAGCTGAGTTGAAAGCAGCTGACCTGCCACACCAAGGTGTGAAATGGTTTGCTTCCCCTCGTCGCCTAGCACTTAAAGTTGCTGGCCTTGCTGAAAACCAGCCTGACAAGGTAGTTGAAAAGCGTGGCCCGGCGATTTCTGTCGCATTCGATGCAGACGGCAATCCAACCAAAGCGGCTCAAGGCTGGGCACGTGGTAATGGCATCACCGTTGAACAAGCTGACCGCCTAGTTACTGACAAAGGCGAATGGCTACTGTTCAAGCAAGAAGTCAAAGGCCAAGCGGCTGATGCACTGCTATGCGGCATGGCAGCTAACGCACTTGCTAAACTGCCAATCCCTAAGCCAATGCGCTGGGGCGACACAGATACCCAGTTTATCCGTCCGGTGAAAACCCTGACCATGCTTCTGGGTGACAAGCTGATCCCGGGTACTATCCTGGGTGTGGAATCTGCTCGCACTATCCGTGGCCACCGCTTTATGGGCGAAGCTGAATTTACTATCGACAATGCCGATCAGTACCCAGCTATCCTGGAAGAGCGCGGCAAGGTAATGGCTGATTACGAAGCACGTAAAGCCATCATCTTGGCTGACGCCCAGAAAGCAGCTGAAGCGGTTGGCGGTAAAGCCGACCTTGAAGACGAGCTGGTTGAAGAAGTGACGTCTCTGGTTGAATGGCCTGTCGTACTGACTGCATCTTTCGAAGAAGACTTCCTGAACGTACCGTCTGAAGCGCTGGTTTACACCATGAAAGGTGACCAGAAATACTTCCCGGTTTACGACGCAGATGGCAACCTAGTGCCTAAGTTCATCTTCGTAACCAACATCATTTCGAAAGATCCTCAACAAATCATCGAAGGTAACGAGAAGGTTGTCCGCCCTCGTCTTGCCGATGCAGAGTTCTTCTTCAACACCGACCGTAAGCGTCCACTGATTGATCGCCTGCCTGAACTAGAAACGGCTATTTTCCAGAAGCAGCTAGGTACGATCAAAGACAAGACCGACCGTATCACAGAGCTGGCCGGTTACATTGCCGAGAAGATCGACGCTGATGTGACTAACGCTAAGCGCGCAGGCCTACTGGCTAAGTGTGACCTGATGACCTCTATGGTATTCGAATTTACCGATACCCAAGGTGTGATGGGCATGCACTACGCTCGCCATGACGGTGAAGCAGAAGAAGTAGCTCTAGCGCTAAACGAGCAATACATGCCACGTTTTGCCGGTGACGAATTGCCAAGCACAGGCGTGTCAGCGTCAGTTGCAATGGCAGACAAGCTAGATACGCTAGTGGGTATCTTCGGCATTGGCCAGGCACCGAAAGGTTCTGATCCATTTGCCCTTCGCCGTGCTGCGCTAGGTGTTCTTCGTATCATCGTCGAGAAAGGCTACAACCTAGACTTGGTTGACCTGATTGCCAAAGCGCAATCACTGTTCGGCGACAAGCTGACAAACACCAATGTGGCAGACGAAGTGATCGACTTCATGCTAGGCCGCTTCCGCGCTTGGTATCAAGACGAAGGCCACAGTGTTGACGTTATCCAGGCAGTACTGGCACTTCGCCCTACCCAGCCTGCTGATTTCGACAAGCGTGTTAAAGCGGTATCACACTTCCGCTCTCTAGACGCAGCTGAATCACTGGCAGCCGCGAATAAGCGTGTAGGTAACATTCTGGCGAAATTCGACGGTGAGCTAGCAGCCGGTGTTGATAGCAGCCTATTGGTTGAAGATGCAGAGAAAGCATTGGCGACAGATATCGCATCAACGCTAGAACAGCTTGCCCCTGTCTTTGCCGAAGGTGACTACCAGCAGGCACTTTCTGAGCTGGCAAACCTTCGTGAGCCAGTCGATGCGTTCTTCGACAACGTAATGGTGATGGCTGATGACGAGAAGCTAAAAGTGAACCGTCTAACCATGCTGAACCAGCTGCGTAACGAGTTCCTAAAAGTGGCTGATATTTCGCTACTGCAAAAGTAATCGCGAAAGAGCAACAACGATATTACAGCCCCGGTTTATACCGGGGCTTTTTTATATATGCCCTTAGGTTTTCCCCGAACTGTTAATAAGCTTATGCCTCTCAAACCGTTCTCCTTTAACTGTTTCACGTGAAACACACGGATATAAACGGCCCCCTCAAGTCATCACGGTTTCACGTGAAACAATAGATAACTCACCCGGCGTAAAGGTACCGCTAGACTATATATAGCAGCTGATTACCGCATGAGGATATACGTAAAAGAGTGGGATGGAGATCCGGTGTTACAAAGGGTTTAATAAAGCGCTTCGTTGAGGTATGTTGACGAACAGCACAACATAAACCATAACCATATCGAATAAGATAAACACAACGCCCCGAGGTCAGAAGTAAAGATGGAGTTTTCTACATTTGGTGACAAGTTCGCCCGCTACTCAGGTATCACCCAGTTGATGGATGATTTGAACGATGGATTACGCAACCCCGATGCCATCATGCTCGGCGGCGGTAACCCTGCCCAGATCCCTGAAATGGTAGAGTACTTCAATCAGCTCTGCAGCCAGATGGCTGCCACCGGTGAGCTCACCCAAGCACTGACCAATTACGATGGCCCCCAGGGTAAAAATGTTTTCATCAATGCCCTCGCCCAACTGCTCAACAATCGCTATGGCTGGAATATCAGTGCCAAGAATATCGCCCTGACCAACGGTAGCCAAAGTGCGTTCTTCAACTTATTCAACTTGCTGGCCGGTGATTTCAAGGACGGTACGAAGAAAAAAATCCTGCTGCCTTTGGCACCTGAATATATTGGCTATGGTGACTCAGGCTTGAGTGAAGATATGTTTATCTCCTACAAACCGGAGATCAGCCTGCTCGACAATGGCCTATTCAAATACCATGTCGACTTCAACCACCTTGTCGTAGATGACAGTATCGGCGCTATTTGTGCCTCGCGCCCTACCAACCCAACAGGAAATGTCCTTACTGACGAAGAAATTCACCACCTTGATCAGCTGGCTCGCGAGCACAATATCCCGCTCATTATCGACAATGCCTACGGCATGCCGTTCCCGGATATCATCTTTGAAGATGTCACCCCATTCTGGAACGACAACACTATCTTGTGCATGAGCTTGTCGAAGCTTGGCCTGCCTGGCGTGCGCTGCGGAATTGTGGTTGCCAGCGAAGAAATCGCCACTGCCATCGCCAACATGAACGGCGTACTCAGCCTGGCTCCGGGTAGTGTCGGCCCGGCGATTGGTTACAAGATGATTGAACAAAATGACCTCATGCGCTTGAGCGAAGATGTTATCAAACCTTTTTACCTGCGCAAATCCAAACATGCTGTTGAGATGCTGCAACAGGCTATTACTGATCCGCGTTTTAGGATCCATAAGCCTGAAGGCGCGATGTTTCTATGGCTCTGGTTCAAGGATTTGCCTATCAGCACCATGGAGCTTTACCGCCGATTGAAAGCCCGGGGAGTGCTCATTGTACCTGGTGAGTATTTCTTCATAGGTCTAGATGAAGACTGGCAACATGGCCACGAGTGTTTGCGGATGAACTACGTTCAGGAAGATGAGGTGATGCGCAAAGGCATCGCAATCATTGCCGAGGAAGTGGAAAAAGCCTACCAAGAACGCTAAGCCACACAGGGCATAAGACTAAGCAACATACACAGGCTACCTCGGGTAGCCTGTTCTTTCTCTACCAGATAATGCGAAGCGCTAATTACTCCACAACCACTCATTCCACAATCATATACTTCGCAACCAATCCTTCCGAAAGCAATCTATACCTATACGCAACTCTCTTTATCTTAGTTGTCTTAGTTATCCCACTCATCACTCATATAGGAGCTTAAATGATCGCTGTTTGGCAGGTTTTATATTTCCTAAAAAACAGTATCAACTTAGCTTGGTGATATACGGAGTACTCTTGCTAGGTCATTTCACCTTTACTAGGTGGCGCTATTTCTTTACCAAGGTTTCACGTGAAACAGAGCTGCACCGGACAGAGTTACAAAGGGATCCCACTCCTCCCTCATCCACCCACACGGGCAACTTACCAAACATCAGATTGAAAGATGCATTAATGACTTTGAAGCAAGCCACCGTACAAATTGCTGGGAGCCCTCTCCTTACGAAGTAAAACTTGAAAGTAAGGAACCCAAAAACGATAAGCTGGTTTTGAACAGATCTCGCTGATATACCTGTTGCTTTGGATAACCATGATGGAACAGCAACGAAAGCAAAGACTGAAGGAAAAGGAAGAATAAAAAAGGCCAGCACGCTGGCTGACCTTTCACACCTCTAACGGGAGAAATGCTCCTGTTTGGAATTACTCGCTTTCAAGCAAACGACGACCGTTGATCGCGATCTTGCGCGGTTTCTGCTCTTCAGGGATCTCGCGTTCAAGATCAATATGCAGCAGGCCATTTTCCATCTCGGCACCGACAACTTTAACGTAATCAGCCAGTTGGAATTTACGCTCAAAATCACGCTCGGCAATGCCTTGGTACAAGTACTGGCGTTCAGCCTCACCGTTGGCTTCGCGGGTACCACGGACAATCAGCTTGTTTTGCTGCTGGGTGATATCCAGTTGCTCATCGGCAAAGCCTGCCACTGCCATAGTAATACGGTAATGGTTTTCATCTTGCTGTTCGATGTTGTATGGCGGGTAACCAGCGTTGGCGTTGGTTGCCGATTTTTCCATTTGGTTGAACAGACGATCGAAGCCGATAGCAGAGCGGTATAGAGGAGTGAAATCTAGGTTACGCATAAACTTTATCCTTCTTATGAAGCAATACATTAAACGATTGAATTGTCGAAGTGGCTTTCCTTCTGCGGACAAGCCGGTCGCAGGCCCAATCTTTGGCACCTTGCTCTTCATAAATAGATATAGGGTCAGCGTAATAATTTTCCAACCCCGATAGAAAAAATTTTTCCTACACCTTAATTCCGTACAGCCACCAGCACCGCACTGATCGTTTAGCGAGCTTAAATTATTTAGCGTGCATAAGCAGCACTAGCCATTTCTTAGAAGCTGACTCATTTAACCAGCAGTTCGAAGTTATCTGTTCATGTGGATGTTGGAGTGATGAGCTCTAGGTAAGATCAGTGCTATGTATTTGGGTTCTGATTAAAAGGAAGAGATGCTCTGAATAATGAAAAGCCGAATAATGGCGCGAGCGGTTTTGCCAAGAATAACTCGCCTCCCCTGCTTTTGTGACTCCGGGCCATCATTACCCTAACTAGCAGAGATAAAAAAACGCCGCACTGAGTGCGGCGCTTTACAACTAGAGAGTTTTGAAACTGGAGAGCTGTGCGCGTTTAATTACACGTCCAGGTTCGCATTCAGGGCGTTTGCCTCGATGAAGTTACGACGCGGTTCAACGTGATCGCCCATTAGCGTGGTGAACAGCTCGTCCGCAGCAACTGCATCATTGATGGTTACCTGCATCATGCGGCGTGTTTCAGGATCCATGGTGGTTTCCCAAAGCTGCTCAGGGTTCATCTCACCCAGACCTTTGTATCGCTGTAGCGACAGGCCACGGCGGGATTCTTTGATCAGCCACTCCAATGCTTCCTTGAAGCTGCTGACCGGCTGCTTGCGCTCGCCACGCTGTACATAGGCAGACTCCTCAAGCAGCTCGAACAGCGCTTCAGACAATGATGCCAGCTTGCCGTACTCTTTCGAGTTAAGCAGGTCAGCACTTAGCAGGTACTCATGCTCAACACCGTGGGTACGAACCGTCACTTTCGGCAGGTACAGGCTCTGCTCTTCGTCACGAACCACTGCATAAGTGTACTGGCTCTCGCCAGATTGCTTGGCGTTCAACGCAGCAACCAATGCCTTAGTCCAAGCTTCAACATCACCTTCGTTATTAAGCATCTCTGCCGACAAGCGAGGCTGGTAAGTAAACTCGTTCAGCATCAAGGTCGGGTAACGACGGCTCATACGTTCAATCAGCTTGTTCGCGCCGTTGAACTGCTTAACCAGTGACTCCAACGCTTCGCCAGAAATCGCTGGTGCGCCTTCCGCGGTAAATAGCGCAGCGTTGTCCAGTGCCAAGGCAACCTGGTACTGACCCATGTCCTCGTCATCCTGGATGTACTGCTCCTGCTTGCCCTTCTTCACTTTGTAAAGCGGTGGCTGAGCAATATAGATATGACCACGTTCAATAAGCTCTGGCATTTGACGGTAGAAGAACGTCAGCAGTAGCGTACGGATGTGGGAACCATCGACATCGGCATCGGTCATGATAATGATGTTGTGGTAACGCAGTTTATCCGGGTTGTACTCGTCACGGCCGATACCACAGCCCATAGCGGTGATAAGCGTTGCCACTTCCTGAGAAGACAACATCTTGTCGAAGCGTGCTTTCTCAACGTTCAGGATCTTACCTTTCAGCGGCAGGATAGCCTGGTTTTTACGGTTACGACCCTGCTTGGCACTACCGCCCGCAGAGTCACCCTCCACAATGTATAGTTCAGAAAGTGCTGGGTCTTTTTCCTGACAGTCTGCCAGTTTGCCCGGTAGACCAGCCAAGTCCAACGCACCTTTACGGCGGGTCATTTCACGCGCTTTACGCGCCGCTTCACGAGCTCGTGAGGCATCGATGATCTTAGTACATACCGTCTTAGCGTCAGCTGGGTTTTCCAACAGGAATTCGCTCAGCTTTTCACCCATGGTCGATTCAACCGCCGGCTTCACTTCACTCGACACCAGCTTGTCTTTGGTCTGGCTTGAGAACTTAGGATCTGGCACTTTCACCGATACTACCGCCGTTAGACCTTCACGAGCATCATCACCTGATGTCGCCGTTTTGGCCTTCTTCGAATATCCTTCTTTGTCCATGAAGTTATTCAGGGTACGGGTCAATGCACCACGGAAGCCTGCAAGGTGGGTACCACCATCGCGCTGCGGAATGTTATTGGTGAAACAGTAGATGTTTTCCTGGAAACCATCGTTCCACTGCATTGCCACTTCCACACCAATACCGTCTTCGCGAGTAAACTCAAAGTGGAACACTTTCGGGTGGATTGGCGTTTTGTTGCGGTTAAGGTGCTCAACAAAAGCGCGGATACCACCTTCGTACATGAAGTGGTCCTGCTTGTCTTCCTCACGCTCGTCAATCAGCTTGATCGACACACCTGAGTTCAGGAACGACAATTCGCGTAGGCGCTTAGCCAGGATTTCATATTGGAATTCAATGTTGCTGAAGGTTTCAGCGCTCGGCCAGAAGCGGATACGGGTACCGGTTTTCTCGGTTTCACCAATAATACCCAGTGGCGCTTGAGGCTCACCATGGTGGTAAACCTGCTGGTGGACAGAGCCACCACGGTGGATAGTCAGCTCGACTTTTTCAGACAGGGCGTTAACAACAGAAACACCTACCCCGTGCAGACCACCGGATACCTTGTACGAGTTATCATCGAACTTACCACCGGCGTGCAGTACCGTCATGATAACTTCAGCTGCCGACACGCCTTCTTCAGGGTGCATTTCAGTCGGAATACCACGACCATCATCACTCACAGACACAGAGCCATCTTCGTGGATAGTGACGATGATATCTTCACAATGGCCAGCAAGAGCTTCGTCGATAGAGTTATCGACTACCTCAAATACCATGTGGTGCAAGCCTGTACCGTCATCGGTATCGCCAATATACATCCCTGGGCGCTTACGTACCGCATCAAGGCCCTTAAGTACCTTGATACTTGATGAATCGTAGTTGTTGGACATTGAGTTACTCTCGCTTAAATTATCCTGCGGTTATTTTACCGTGTTCCACATGAAACATCTTGCCATTTTCATCATGCATTTCCGCTATTTGGTCAATGCTGATCGCACTGATGAAGACTTGTGCCCCGGTCTCTTTCAACCGTTGCGCCAACAGTGCCCGACGATGGCTATCCAGCTCGGAAGCAAAATCATCAATTAAATAAATACACTGCTTACCCGTTGCTTCGGTCAGGTGCAATCCTTGCGCGAGGCGCAAAGCACACATCATCAGCTTGAGCTGACCGCGGGAAAGCACATCCTCTACTGGGGTGCCGGCTACCTTCACCCGCAAGTCTGCTTTATGCGGACCGCTGGCGGTGTAACCTAATTGGCTATCCCGTTCGAAATTACGCTGAAGCAATTCAGCATAAGGGGTGTCTTTTTCCCAACCTCGGTAGTAACCGAGTTGGATATCAAATTCAGGCAAAAAGACTTCGCAGATCTCTTTGGCTTTTAGTTTTACCGCTTCGAGATAATCATGACGCCATTGCGAAATCTCTTCAGCCAGTAGGCTAAGTTCCTGATCCCAGTAACTCAGCTCACGGTAATGCCGGGCCGTTTTGAGCAAGGCATTACGCTGTTTGGTTAGTCGTTTGACCCTCGCCCAGGCATGATAGAACTGGGGTTCCACGTGAAACACGCCCCAGTCAATGAAAGAACGACGGAATTTCGGCCCGCCGATGAGCAAATCAAAACCTTCGGGCGTGATCAACTGCAACGGCAGCAACTGGGCGAGCTGAGCCAACTTCTGACTTCCTTCACCACCAATTTTTAACTCGGTCGTACCATCGCGCTTTTTGTTGATACCAACAGGCAGCTCGAAAGACGAGGAGGATTGCAAACGACCGTGGACAAACAGCTCTTGCTGGTCATGGCGGATCACCCTGCCTGTCAGATGACTACGGAAAGAGCGGCCATGGCCGAGAAAATGGATTGCCTCCAAAACACTGGTCTTGCCGCTGCCGTTGGCGCCAACAAGAAAATTGAAGCCTGGCGACAACGACAAGTCACAGGCTTCAATGTTTCGGAAATCCTTTACGATCAGACGTGTTAACGACATGACCTTATAGCCTGATTGGCATCACCACGTACATGGCATCACCACTGGCACTGTCTTCCAGCAAGGCACTGGCATTAGCATCAGTCAGCGACCAACGTACCTGCTCGCACTTGAGAGTGTTAAGAACATCAAGCACATAGCTCACATTGAAGCCAATTTCGAGCGGCTCGCCCTGGTAATCGACATCCAGGAACTCTTCCGCTTCTTCCTGCTCAGGGTTATTAGCGGTAATGCGCATTTCACCCTGTGACAGATTAAGCCTGACACCACGGAATTTCTCGTTAGACAGAATAGCCGCCCGTGAGAATGCCTTACGCAGCTCGTCACAGCTCGCTTCCACGACCTTAGTGCTGTTCTGCGGCATCACTCGGCGGTAATCAGGGAATCGACCATCTACCAGCTTAGAAGTAAACACGAAATTGTTCACTTCGGCGCGGATATTGGAGTGACCGATCTGCAGGCGAACCTCTTCGTCTGGGCTATCAAGCAGACGCATCAGCTCCATCACCCCTTTACGTGGGACAATGATCTGCTTGGCAGGCAGCTCTGCGCTGGTTGAGACGGCGCACACCGCCATACGGTGACCATCAGTCGCTACCGAACGCAGCAACTGGCCATCGGTCTCAAACAGCATACCATTAAGGTAATAACGCACATCTTGGTGGGCCATCGAAAATTGAGTGCTGTCGATAAGCTGGCGCATCTGGCCTTGAGGAAGGGTAATTTCCACTTCGCTCTGCCAATCTTCGATATTCGGAAAATCTGCAGCTGGCAATACAGAAAGCGTATAACGGCTGCGGCCAGAGCGGATGATCGCGCGGTCCCCTTCCAGGGAAATCGCGATATTGGCACTGTCAGGCAGGCCACGGCAGATATCCAGGAACTTACGTGACGGTACCGTCACGGCACCTTCTTCGAAGTCGCCTTCCAAGGCTAGCTTGGCAATCATCTCAACTTCGAGGTCGGTACCTGTCATCGACAGGCAACCCTGCTCGACAACCAACAGAATATTGCCGAGGATCGGCAATGAAGGACGGCTACCCAATGCACCAGATACCTGCTGCAGGGGTTTTAGTAGCTGTTCGCGTGCAACTGTAAATTTCATATTAAGATGACAGTGTTCTTATTAGGTTAGAATAATCTTCTTTGATGTCGTGGCTTTCCTCACGCAGCTGCTCGATCTTGCGGCAGGCGTGTAGCACCGTGGTATGGTCCCGGCCACCAAAGGCATCGCCGATTTCCGGCAAGCTGTGGTTGGTCAACTCCTTGGCCAACGCCATCGCCATCTGGCGCGGGCGGGCAACCGAGCGGGAACGGCGCTTGGATAGCATATCAGCCATCTTAATTTTATAGTACTCGGCCACGGTCTTTTGAATATTATCAATCGTGACCAGTTTTTCCTGCAAGGCGAGCAAATCGCGCAGTGCCTCACGGACAAAATCAATGGTGATAGCCCGGCCGGTAAAGTTGGCATTGGCAATCACCCGGTTCAGTGCCCCTTCCAACTCACGGACATTGGAGCGCAGGCGCTTGGCAATAAAGAACGCCACTTCGTCTGCCAGGCGAATATTGTGGTCTTCTGCCTTCTTCATCAGGATCGCCACGCGGGTTTCCAGCTCAGGCGGCTCAATCGCCACCGTCAGGCCCCAGCCAAAACGTGATTTCAGACGATCTTCTACCCCGTTGATCTCACGCGGGTAGCGGTCAGAAGTCAGGATAATCTGTTGGTTGCCTTCCAGTAGCGCATTAAACGTGTGGAAGAACTCTTCCTGCGAGCGCTCCTTGTTGGCGAAGAACTGGATGTCATCGATCAGCAAGGCATCGACGCTGCGATAGTAGCGTTTAAACTCTTCGATGGCATTGTTCTGCAGCGCCTTGACCATATCCTGGACAAAGCGCTCCGAGTGCATGTACACCACTTTGGCATTGGGCTTGCGATCGGCAATGGCATTGCCCACCGCATGCAACAGGTGGGTTTTACCCAGGCCCGTACCACCATATAAGAACAATGGGTTATACGCTGCACCCGGGTTGTCGGCAACCTGACGGCAAGCCGCCAGGCCCAGCTGGTTCGACTTACCCTCAACGAAGTTGTTGAAGTTGTGCTTAGGGTTGACGTTCGAGCGGTAACCGGCCTGCGATTCAGGCTGGACCGGCGAGGGAGCGGGCTCCCAGGTACGCGATGGCGCATCGTCATCCAGCGTCGGAGCAGGCTCTGCCTGTATAGGCGCCGGTGCCGGGGTCAGGATCGGCGGCGGCGTAACAGCAGGCTGCGGCGGCGGAGCTGCCACAGGCTTGCTACCAACCTCGAAACGCAGGATCGGCACATCATTACCGCAGAACTCGTTGAGCAGGCGGTTGATATTGTTGAGGTACTTATCACGGACCCAATCGAGCACAAAACGGTTGGGTGCGAACAGGGTCAACGTATTGTCGCTCAACTCGGCTTGAAGCGGTCGAACCCACATACTGAATTCTGTTGCAGGGAGTTCCTCTTGAAGGCGTTGAAGGCACTGCAACCAAAGCGAAGATGACAAGCTCGACTCCACACTGAATAACTAAACACTAAAAGGGATGCAATTTTATACCCGCTGGCTCAGGATCGCCAGCAAAGAGATCGCAGATCAAGTGAATAAGATCCGACTTATTCACATAGATCGCACAATTATACGTGTGATCACCACAATTTTACCCCTGCTTACCCACAAATTCATGAACACCAGCCATTCATTACCCATACTTTTTGTTATTTAAAATAACTCCAAGTTATTTATAGAAACCTGTTATTAACAGATAGGATGATTCTAACAGAACATCATCACAGCAACCTGAGGAGTAAACAGGATGAAAAGCTGGGTAACAAAATCATTGACTGCAATCGCCCTAACCTTGTCTGTTAGCCAAGCCGCGATGGCTGCCACCGATGTAAAAGTAGGAATGTCAGGACGCTATTTCCCTTTTACTTTTGTTAAGCAAGATCAGCTACAAGGTTTTGAGGTCGATCTGTGGAACGAAATCGGCAAACGCAATGACTACAATGTCGAGTTTGTTACCGCTAACTTCTCAGGTCTATTTGGTTTGCTAGAAACCGGCCGTATCGACACTATCTCCAACCAAATCACCATGACCGAAGAGCGCAAGGCTAAGTACCTGTTCTCAGAACCTTATGTGGTGGATGGTGCACAGCTGGTGGTTCGCAAAGGTAATGACAAGATCACCAGCACGGATGATCTAGATGGCAAGACAGTCGGTGTTAACCTGGGTTCAAACTACGAGCAACTGCTGCGCCAGCTCGATACCGACGGCAGCATCAAGATCAAAACCTACGACACAGGTATCGAACATGACGTGGCCCTGGGCCGTACCGATGCGTTCGTGATGGACCGCCTATCGTCGCTTGAGCTGATCAAGAAAGCGAACCTGCCGCTTCAACTGGCAGGCGAACCATTCGAGAAGATTGAAAACGCCTGGCCATTTGTTCAAGGCGAAAAAGGCGAGAAGCTTCGTGACGAGGTTAACGTTGCCCTAGAGGCCATGCGCCAAGACGGCACTCTGGCAGAGATTTCTATCAAGTGGTTTGATGCCGACATCACCCACTAAGTCCAACTGCTATCCTTCATAATCACAAGACTCACCCCCGGGTGGGTCTTTGTCGCTGATAAACCACGGTAAATAAGAAGACACCACTATGGGTTTTGATTTTGACTACATGCTTTCCCTGATGCCGATCCTGTTCAACTACCTCGGCACCACCATGGGAATGGCACTTTGGGGCCTGATATTCGCCCTGATCATTGCATTGGTATTGGCCCTGCTTCGCATTTACCGTATCCCGGTGCTCGATCAGCTGAGCCAGCTATATATCAGCTTCTTCCGCGGCACCCCACTGCTGGTACAGCTGTTCCTGCTTTACTACGGTCTGCCGCAAGTGATGCCGGTTTTCGTCGGCCTCGATGCCTTTACCGCAGCAATTATCGGCCTAAGCCTGCACTTTGCCGCCTATATGGCCGAGAGCATCCGCGCTGCAATTATTGGTATCGACCGCAGTCAACGGGAAGCCAGCCTGTCGATAGGCATGACCGAGCTGCAGGCAATGCGCCGGATCATTCTGCCACAGGCTACCCGGGTCGCCCTGCCTTCGCTGATGAACTATTTTATCGACATGATCAAATCGACCTCGCTGGCTTTTACCCTCGGGGTGGCAGAAATCATGGCTACGGCTCAGATGGAAGCCTCTTCAAGCTTCAAGTTCTTCGAAGCCTTCCTAGCCGTTGCCCTCATTTACTGGGGTATTGTCCTAGTCCTGACCCGGGTGCAAAACTGGGCAGAAGCTAAACTCAACAGGGCTTACACACGATGATTAAGATTGAAAACCTGACCAAACGATTTGGTGATGCAACGATTTTCTCCGGTTTGGATCTGACGATCAGCAAAGGGGAGATCGTGGTGGTCATCGGTCCATCAGGTACCGGTAAATCCACCTTGCTGCGTTGCATTAATTTCCTCGAAACCGCTGATGAAGGCCACTTGACCCTTGGTGATGTCTCGGTTGAGAGTATCCAGGCCAGCCAGAAAGATATTTTGGCACTGCGCCGCAAAACTGGTTTTGTGTTCCAGAACTATGCCCTGTTTGCCCACCTGACAGCGAGACAAAACATTGCCGAAGGATTGATCACGGTAAAAGGCTGGAACAAAGAGGAAGCCTACAACAAAGCACAGCAGATCCTGGATGATATCGGCCTGGGCGATAAAGGCGATCACTACCCGGCCGCATTGTCAGGCGGGCAGCAACAACGTGTCGGCATCGGCCGGGCCATGGCGCTCGAAGCCGAGCTACTGCTGTTTGACGAGCCGACATCAGCGCTGGATCCGGAATGGGTCGGCGAAGTGCTGAGCCTGATGCAGAAACTGGCGACACGCCACCAGACGATGTTGGTCGTCACCCACGAAATGCAATTTGCTCGCGAAGTGGCCGATCGAGTGATCTTTATGGCCGATGGTAGCTTCGTCGAGCAAGGTCCACCGGATCAGATCTTCGGTAACCCGCAAGATCCGAGGCTGAAAAAGTTCCTGAGCCAGGTCGGGATCCGCTAAGGATCCTTGCACTCCAGCGTATAGGAAGTATAATTCAGCGCCCGCAGTTCTCTGCTGGGCATAATTATTGACTATTTAAGAGTCAGTGATTACAATTCCGCCTCTTTGATTAGAGGCAACGACTGAAAACAGTCGCTAAACTCTAACCAAACTTAAAAACTGATCAGTTAATTTAAGGTAAAACCCATGAAACGCACTTTTCAACCTTCAGTTCTAAAGCGCAAGCGTACTCACGGCTTCCGTGCACGCATGGCTACTAAGAACGGTCGCGCAACAATCAATGCTCGTCGCGCTAAAGGCCGTAAGCGTCTTTCTAAGTAATCATTAGATTATTTTGAGTAAGCTCGCTTTCTCTCGGGAGTTACGTCTGTTAACTCCCGAACATTACAAAAAAGTCTTCCAGCAAGCTCATCGTGCTGGCTCTCCCCACTTAACTATTCTTGCCCGCAATAACAACCTTGACCATCCGCGTCTTGGCTTGGCTGTCCCTAAGAAACAGATCAAAACCGCCGTTGGCCGTAATAAATTCAAACGTATCGTGCGTGAGAGTTTCCGCCAGAAGCAACACGATCTGCCGGCGAAGGATTTTGTCGTTATCGCCAAGAAGAGTGCCAGTGAGTTGAGCAACGAAGAACTTTTCAAGCTGCTAGATAAATTATGGCATCGCCTGTCTCGCCCTTCGCGTGGCTAGTCATTGGACTAGTCCGCTTTTACCAACTGGCAATTAGCCCTCTCATTGGGCCGCGTTGTCGCTTCACCCCTACCTGTTCCCAATACGCGATCGAAGCCATAAAAACGCACGGAGCAATAAAAGGAGGTTGGTTCGCGGCGAAACGTCTATTAAGATGTCATCCTTTAAACGACGGTGGTTATGACCCCGTTCCGCCAACCAAGCATAACGACAGAGATAAGTAACGATGGATTCCCAACGCAATATTCTGTTAATTGCTCTACTGTTTGTCTCTTTCCTACTGTTCCAACAGTGGAATGCAGACAGCAACCCGCAACCGCAGGGTGTAGCGCAACAAGTAACTCACAGTGGTGATGTCCCTTCGCATTCCGCTGACGGCCAGCCTATCACTGACCAAAGCACGTCAAACAACCTTATCACCATTAACACTGATGTACTGGCGCTTACTGTCGATACGCTTGGTGGTGACATCATCGAAGCCAAACTACTGGCTTACGACAACGAATTGGAATCGGAAGACCCATTCGTTCTACTGAAAAATGACCAGGGCCACAGCTATACGGCTCAATCAGGCCTTATCGGTGCCCAGGGTATCGATACAGCAGCCGGTCGTGCCCAGCTACAGGTATCTGCTGACAGCTTCACGCTTGAAGATGGCCAGGACGAACTACGTGTTCCGATGACCTTCGAGCAGGACGGTATCAGCTACACCAAAACTATCATCGTTAAGCGCGATAGCTACGCGGTTGATGTTGAATACACCATCAACAACCAATCAGAGCAGCCAGCCAGCGTGCAGATGTATGCCCAGCTGAAGCAGAACCTGATGGATGACGGTGGCAGCCTGACCATGCCGACTTACCGCGGCGGTGCTTACTCGGCTGACAACGTGAAGTACAAAAAGTACAGCTTTGACGATATGCAGGACAAGAACCTGAACCTGGATATGAACCAAGGCTGGGCGGCAATGATGCAGCACTACTTCGTGACTGCATGGATCCCGCGCGCTGAACAAGCGAGCAACCTGTACACCCGTACCAGTAATGGCCAGGGCTATATCGGTGTTCGCATGCCAACCACAACAGTTGCACCAGGTAGTGAGGAATCACTAACAGCAACGCTATGGGTTGGTCCTAAACTACAAGACCAGATGGCTGCTACAGCTAACAACCTAAACCTAACCGTTGATTACGGCTGGCTATGGTTTATCGCAAGCCCGCTACACAGCCTACTGTCGTTCATCCAAGGTATCGTGGTGAACTGGGGTCTAGCGATCATCATCCTAACCTTCATCGTTCGTGGTGCGATGTACCCGCTGACTAAAGCGCAGTACACCTCTATGGCGAAAATGCGTATGCTGCAGCCAAAACTGCAGGCAATGCGTGAGCGCCTAGGCGACGACCGCCAGCGCATGAGCCAGGAAATGATGGAACTGTACAAGAAAGAGAAAGTGAACCCACTGGGTGGCTGTCTACCTATCTTGCTACAGATGCCTATCTTCATCGCCCTATACTGGGCGCTGATGGAATCGGTTGAATTGCGTCACGCGCCATTCTTCGGTTGGATCCACGACCTGTCAGCACAGGACCCGTTCTACATCCTGCCGATCCTGATGGGTGCGACCATGTTCCTGATCCAGAAGATGAGCCCGACGACGGTAACAGACCCGATGCAGCAGAAGATCATGACCTTCATGCCGGTGATGTTCACCTTCTTCTTCCTGTTCTTCCCGTCAGGTCTAGTACTTTACTGGCTAGTATCGAACATCGTAACGCTTATCCAGCAGACGCTGATTTACCGCTCGCTGGAGAAGAAAGGCCTGCATAGCAAATAGTGCAGACCCATGTTGAGATAAAAGGCGGCCTGCGGGCCGCCTTTTTTATTCCCTAAACCCCAAGCGCTTGCCATTACTGGGCAATCGCCACTACTCTGTTTACAATTGCAGCGTATTTATCAAGCTAAGCCAAAATTATGACTGAACATACAGATACCATTGTTGCCCAAGCCACCCCGCCGGGACGTGGCGGCGTCGGCATTATCCGCGTCTCGGGCCCGAAAGCCAATCAAGTCGCCCTTGCCGTAGCCGGTCGCGAACTCAAGCCACGCTATGCCGAATACCTGCCTTTCAAGAATGAGGACGGCACGGCATTGGATCAGGGTATCGCGTTGTTCTTCAAGGGGCCGAACTCCTTTACCGGCGAAGATGTCCTAGAGCTGCAAGGTCATGGTGGTCCGGTACTGATGGATATGATGATCCGCCGCATCCTGGAAATCGACGGTATCCGTGCCGCCCGCCCGGGCGAGTTCTCGGAGCGCGCCTTTATGAACGACAAACTCGACCTGGCACAGGCAGAAGCGATTGCTGACCTAATTGATGCTAGCTCAGAGGAAGCAGCGAAAAGTGCCTTCAAATCGCTCCAGGGCGCTTTCTCGGTACGAGTTAACGAACTGGTGGAAGCCCTTATCCACCTGCGTATCTACGTCGAGGCCGCTATCGACTTCCCGGAAGAAGAAATCGACTTCCTGTCTGACGGTAAAGTCTCCGGCGACCTGAACGGTATCATCGACCGCCTTGATGCCGTACGCCGGGAAGCCAACCAAGGTGCGATTATGCGCGAGGGGATGAAAGTCGTTATCGCCGGCCGCCCTAACGCCGGTAAGTCCAGCCTACTCAACGCCCTGTCAGGCAAAGACAGCGCTATTGTCACCGACATCGCCGGGACCACCCGTGACGTCCTACGCGAGCATATCCACATCGATGGCATGCCGCTACACATTATTGACACCGCCGGCCTGCGTGAGGCTTCTGACGAAGTGGAGCGCATCGGTATCGAGCGCGCATGGGAAGAAATCCAGCAGGCAGACCGCGTGCTGTTCATGGCCGACAGTACCACCACCGACGCCACCGACCCAGCCGAGATCTGGCCGGAGTTTGTCGAGCGCCTGCCTGAAGGGCTGGGTATCACGGTGATCCGCAACAAAGTCGAGTTAACAGGCGAAGAGGCCGGGATCTGCCATGTCAACAACCCTACCCTTATCCGTCTGTCAGCCCGCACCGGTGATGGTGTCGAGCAGCTTCGTGACCACCTCAAAGAATGCATGGGCTTTGCCGGCACCACCGAAGGCGGCTTTATGGCCCGCAGGCGTCACCTCGACGCCCTAGAGCGCGCAGCAAGCCATCTGGAAACCGGTAAAGAGCAACTCGAAGGCTTCATGGCGGGGGAAATCCTGGCCGAGGAGCTGCGCCTTGCTCAGCAGCACTTGAGTGAGATCACCGGTGAATTCACCTCCGATGATCTACTCGGCCGGATCTTTACCTCGTTCTGTATCGGTAAATAAACGATCCCGCCAATGTGATCCCCTTCATGGCCTGCTTCAGATCTTCGGGGCAGGCTGTGAATAACCTTTCGAAAAAGATCCCTCCCCCTGCAAGATCAGGCTTTCATCCCTGCTCTGAGCCAGTACAATGCTGTGTATAAATTTGTTGTGAATAACTACACAGGTATGTATCCCATGAGTCATATCACCCTTATTACCGGCAGCACCCTCGGTGGCGCCGAATATGTCGCTGATCACCTCAGTGACTTGCTCGAACAGGCCGGCCACAGCACCGATATTATTAATCAGGCCGAGCTGGAGCAGCTTTCCACTGACAATATCTGGCTGGTGGTCTGCTCTACCCACGGTGCTGGCGAGTTTCCTGACAATTTCCAGCCTTTCGTCGAACAGTTGACCTACCAACACCCGGATCTTGCCCGCTTGCGCTATGGCGTGATCGGGCTGGGTGACTCCAGCTACGATACTTTCTGTGCTGCCGCCAGGAACATTGATCAACAACTGGCAAAATTGGGGGCGATCCGCCTCGGCGAACGATTGGAAATCGATGTGTCGCAGGATCCGGTACCGGAAGATCCGGCAGAATTATGGCTGGAAAACTGGAAAAACGACCTAGGTTGAGCAAAAAACAAACAGATTTTTACTCAATAAAAGGCGATCAATAAACTTTTTTCTGTGGATAACTATAGATCTAAACGGTGATCAACCGATAGTTATCCCTTTAATAACTTCTCAGCCCTCACACGCCTGTTGATAACTAGCAATTTTGATCCCAGTTAATCCTTGCGGAGATCCATGCTGCTCCACAACAAATGATCCTCTATAACATCATGATCATTAGGATCATTTATCACTTATCCACACGATCGGCGGATCTATATAATAGATCTAACAGAAGATCTATTTAAAAGATCTTATCTATATTCAAAACGGTATCCCCTCCAGGATCAAATGATCTTCAGGAAAGATTCTCTCCACGGCGGAAACAGGATAGAATGTTGCACCTTTGCTCAAAGATAACTCACTGGCAATTTTGAATACCCGAGGTAGTTTCATGTTTTACCAGGAAAATTTTGATGTCATCGTCGTAGGTGGCGGTCATGCCGGAACAGAAGCGGCATTGGCAGCAGCCCGTATGGGACAAAATACCCTACTGCTGACACACAACATCGATACGTTGGGACAGATGTCATGCAACCCAGCAATCGGCGGGATCGGGAAAGGACACCTGGTTAAAGAAGTTGACGCCCTTGGAGGTTTGATGGCCCGGGCGATTGACAAAGGCGGGATCCAGTTCCGTACTTTGAACTCGTCAAAAGGCCCTGCCGTGAGGGCAACGCGTGCCCAGGCAGACCGTGCCCTGTACAAGGCTGCAGTTCGCGAGGTGCTGGAAAACCAGCCGAACCTAAAACTGTTCCAGCAGGCCGTCGATGATCTGATCATCGAAAACGATCGCGTTGTCGGTGCCGTGACCGAAATGGGTCTTAAGTTCCGTGCCAAAGCGGTCGTGTTGACCGTAGGGACCTTCCTTGGCGGTAAGATCCACATTGGTCTGGAAAATTACAACGGCGGACGTGCCGGTGATCCACCTTCGATCACCCTGGCTTCTCGCCTGCGTGAAATGCCTTTCCGCGTTGATCGTCTCAAGACGGGGACACCGCCGCGCATTGATGCCCGCAGTGTTGATTTCAGCCAGCTGCAAGCCCAGCATGGCGACAACCCGACTCCCCTGTTCTCGTTCATGGGCAAAGCTTCGGATCATCCGCGTCAGATCCCTTGCTTTATCACCCATACCAACGAGAAAACCCATGATGTGATCCGCAATAACCTGGATCGCAGCCCGATGTATTCTGGGGTGATCGAAGGGATCGGCCCACGTTACTGTCCGTCGATCGAAGACAAGGTCATGCGTTTTGCCGACAAGGACAGCCATCAGATCTTTATCGAACCTGAAGGCCTGACCACCCATGAACTGTACCCGAACGGTATCTCCACCAGCTTGCCGTTTGATGTTCAGATGCAGATTGTCCGTTCGATGAAAGGCTTCGAGAATGCCGATATCGTTCGCCCGGGTTATGCTATCGAGTACGATTTCTTCGATCCGCGCGACCTGAAACAAACTTTTGAGACCAAGTTTATCAATGGCTTGTTCTTTGCTGGTCAGATCAACGGTACCACCGGTTACGAAGAAGCGGCTGCGCAAGGCTTGCTGGCCGGTATGAACGCTGCCCTGCTGGCGCAGGACCGCGAAGGCTGGAGCCCACGTCGTGATCAGGCCTACATGGGCGTATTGATCGATGACTTGTCGACCATGGGTACCAAAGAGCCGTACCGCATGTTCACATCTCGCGCCGAGTACCGTTTGCTGCTGCGTGAAGATAACGCCGATTTGCGCCTGACCGAAATTGGTCGTGAATTCGGTCTGGTTGATGATGAGCGTTGGGCGCGTTTCAACCAGAAACTGGAAAATATGGAGCAGGAGAGCCAGCGCCTGAAAAGTATTTGGGTGAACCCGAATTCAGAGCAGGTAGAAACGGTCAACCAGATCCTGAAAACACCTATCGTGCGTGAGGCGAGCGGTGAAGATTTGCTGCGCCGTCCTGAAGTGACCTACAACCAGCTTACCAACATCGAGATGTTCGGCCCGGCCCATGAAGATAGCCAGGCTAGCGAGCAGGTTGAAATCCAGGTGAAATATCAGGGCTATATCGACCGCCAGAAAGACGAAGTCGAAAAATCCCTGCGTCATGAGAAGACCAAGCTACCGTTTGATCTTGACTACAGCGTGGTTAAAGGCCTATCGAACGAAGTGATTGCCAAGCTTAACGACGCCAAACCGGAAACCATTGGTATGGCCTCGCGTATTTCAGGCATCACCCCGGCAGCAATTTCCCTGCTGCTTGTCTATCTCAAGAAGCAAGGTTTGCTGAAAAAAGGCGAATAGGAGTAATTTGTGAAACAACGTCTGGTGCAACTGATAGCGCAAACTGATCTCACAGTCACAGAACAGCAAATTGACCAGCTCGTTGGCTATGTAGCCATGCTGGATAAATGGAATAAAGCGTATAATCTGACATCGGTACGTGATCCGTATGAGATGTTGGTGAAACATATTATGGATAGTATTGTGGTAAGTCCTCACCTCGAAGGTGAGCGGTTTATCGATGTAGGTACCGGCCCGGGTCTGCCAGGGATCCCTCTGGCGATCATGAACCCGGACAAGCAGTTCACCTTATTGGACAGCCTGGGCAAGCGGATCCGTTTTATCCGTCAGGTAATCCATGAACTGAAGATCAACAATGTCACTCCGGTCCAGAGCCGGGTTGAGGAATTCCAGCCTGAAATCGGCTTCGATGCCGTACTCAGCCGCGCGTTTGCCTCGATGAATGACATGGTCTCCTGGTGCCACCATCTCCCTGCCAGCAACGGGTGCTTCCTGGCGCTGAAGGGGCAATTTAATCAGCAGGAAGTGACAGAACTGCCGGAATGGTGTTCTGTGACGGAAGTCAAATCTTTGCAAGTTCCGGAGTTAGAAGGCGAACGCCATCTAGTAATCTTGACGGCAAAGGATTAACGGATGAGGTTTTTTTGTGGGAAGAGTCATAGCGGTAGCCAACCAGAAGGGAGGCGTGGGTAAAACCACAACATGTGTCAATTTGGCAGCGTCACTGGCGGCCACTCAGCGCAAGGTCCTGGTCATTGACCTGGATCCTCAGGGCAATGCCACCATGGCCAGCGGCGTAGATAAATACCAAGTCGACGCAACGGCTTATGAGCTTCTTGTCGAAGAAACCCCGTTCGATGATGTCGTGATCACCGACACCACTGGCGGCTATCACCTGATAGCTGCCAACGGTGATGTCACGGCGGCAGAAATCAAACTGATGGAAGTCTTTGCCCGCGAGGTAAGGTTGCGTAACGCCTTAGAGGTAGTTCGTGATAACTATGATTTCATCTTTATTGATTGTCCTCCTGCCTTAAACCTTCTTACAATCAATGCAATGACAGCTGCAGACTCTGTTCTGGTTCCTATGCAGTGCGAATACTTCGCCCTCGAAGGGCTGACGGCATTGATGGACACCATCAGTAAACTTACCGCTGTCGTCAACAGCGAGCTGAAAATTGAAGGATTGCTGCGGACCATGTACGACCCGCGCAACCGACTGGCGAACGAAGTGTCGCAGCAGCTCAAGAAACATTTTGGCGACAAGGTATATCGCACCGTGATCCCACGTAATGTACGTCTTGCCGAGGCGCCTAGCCATGGTAGACCTGCCATGTATTATGACAAGTATTCGAGTGGTGCCAAAGCCTACCTGGCCTTGGCCGGTGAAATCATTCGCCGTGACGAGCTGGCAAAAAATGCCGGTGCGGTCGATGCATAAAGGGTAACCATGAACATGAATAAACGAGGTCTGGGAAAAGGCCTTGATGCCTTGCTGGCCACCAGCTCTGTTGCGGCGACGAAACAGCAACAGGCTGACAAAGCACAAACATTGTCGGCTGACGGTACGCTCAAGGAGCTGGCCATCAGCCAATTGGCACCGGGTCGCTATCAACCGCGCAAAGATATGTCGGATGAAGCCTTGGCCGAGCTGGCCGAGTCTATCCGTGCCCAAGGGGTGATCCAGCCGATTGTGGTACGCGAAACTGCGCCGCAGCAGTTTGAGATCATTGCCGGGGAGAGGCGCTGGCGTGCTTCGCGTCAAGCGGGCCTTCAGAAAGTCCCTTGTATTATCAAGGATGTTAACGACAGGGCAACGGTTGCCATTGCCCTGATTGAGAATATCCAGCGTGAAGATCTCAATGCCATTGAGGAAGCGCAGGCGCTAGAAAGGCTGCAGAGTGAGTTTTCACTTACTCACCAGCAGGTGGCCGAGGCGGTGGGCAAGTCCCGTGCGGCGGTGTCTAACCTGCTGCGCCTTAACCAGCTGGAAGCACCAGTGAAGCGAATGGTAGAACAAAAGCAGCTGGAAATGGGCCATGCCCGTGCCCTGCTTGCCCTACCCAATGAAAGCCAGCTGGAAGCGGCACAAATTGTTGTGGCCAAGATGTTAACAGTTCGTGATACCGAACGCTTGGTTAAGAAGATGCTGACCCCGCAACCTGAGCCCCAAATGGCGGTAGCCAACCCGCAAATCGAAGCGGTAGAAAACCAGCTAAGTGAGCAGTTTGGCACCCAGGTGGCGATTAATCAGCAGAAAAACGGCAAAGGAAAGATCGTGATCAGCTTCGATCAAGCCGACAAGTTGGAGCAAATTGTTGCAATGTTAGGTCACGAAATGTGACGTAGAACGTGCATATTTTGTTGCAAAAATTACAACATCGTGATCAAGTTATTGTGTTGTAAAATCTAACATCTTTTTTTGCTGCGATTAGATTGCATTCAATCTAATGAGCCGTATAATTTTCGCTGTTTTCCCAGCACGTCGTAAGTGCAGTGGAACGGACTCGAGGAACGAATACATGGTATCGGCGCTAGTTAGACCGGGACGCCAATTGGCGAAGCGGTTGCTGTTGCTACAATCTGGCGTCGTTTTGATAACGGCAATCATGGCAGTATTTGCTGTCAGTGTTGACTGGGGAATCTCCGCACTTATCGGCGGCGGCATCTTTGTGATCGCCAATGCAGTCTTTGCTACCTGTGCGTTTTTGTTCAGCGGTGCCCGCAAGGCCCGGCTGGTCATGGCGTCATTCTATGGTGGCGAAGTGCTGAAAATCCTTATTACGGTCATCCTGTTTGCCATTGTTTACCTGTATGTCGAGGTGGAACTTGTTCCCCTCAAACTGACCTATTTGCTGGCTCTAGGTATTAATATCTTTGGGCCGGTTTTATTCATTAACAACAACAAATAGGATGAGTTATGGCTGCGCCAGGTGAAGCGCTAACGCCGTCAGGTTACATCACTCACCACCTGACAAATCTGTCAGTCGGTGAAGGATTCTGGGCGGTACATATAGATAGCCTGTTTTTCTCAGCCCTGACCGGTCTACTCTTTCTTTGGGTATTCCGTAAGGCTGCAAAAACAGCGACATCAGGAGTTCCTGGGAAACTACAGTGTTTTGTGGAAATGGTTGTTGAGTTCGTTGACGATAACGTCAAGGAAACCTTCCATGGTCGCAACCCGCTGATAGCTCCTTTGGCTCTTACCATTTTCTGCTGGATTTTGCTGATGAACATCATGGACTTGGTGCCAATTGATTTTCTTCCGTATCCTGCTGAACATTGGTTGGGTATTCCTTACCTTAAGGTTGTACCGAGTGCTGATGTCAACATCACCATGTCAATGGCGCTGGGCGTTTTTGCCTTGATGATTTACTACAGCATCAAAGTGAAAGGTCTCGGTGGCTTTGCGAAAGAACTGGCTCTTCACCCGTTCAATCACCCGGTCATGATCCCGTTCAACCTGCTTCTTGAAGTGGTATCGCTATTGGCGAAGCCGCTATCACTAGGCATGCGTTTGTTCGGTAACATGTTCGCTGGTGAGGTGGTGTTTATCCTAATCGCGGCACTTATGCCGTGGTGGGCACAATGGCTGGGCTCGGTACCGTGGGCAATTTTCCACGTTCTAGTCATTACAATTCAAGCATTCGTGTTTATGATGTTGACTATTGTGTACCTGTCTCAGGCGCATGAAGACAATCATTAACGATTATTTGTAAATTATTCAATTTTTTACTGGCACTTTAGCCGACAACTATAAACTGGAGATAGTGATGGAAACTTTACTAAGCTTTTCTGCAATTGCCGTGGGCATCATTGTAGGTCTTGCTGCACTGGGTACTGCGATCGGCTTCGCCCTTCTAGGTGGTAAATTCCTTGAAGGTGCTGCACGCCAGCCTGAAATGGCTCCAATGCTACAGGTTAAGATGTTCATCATTGCTGGTCTGCTTGATGCGGTTCCAATGATCGGTATCGTAATCGCACTACTATTCACATTCGCAAACCCATTCGTTGGCCAGCTAGCTGGTTAATCAATAAAAACGAACGGACCCATAGCAACCCTTTTTAAGGAGATGCGTTGTGAATATGAATGCAACCTTGCTGGGTCAGGCTATCGCCTTCTTTATGTTTGTGGTGTTCTGCATGAAATATGTATGGCCACCAATCATGGAAGCGATTGAAGAGCGTCAGAAAAAAATTGCTGACGGTTTGGCAGCGGCTGATCGCGCTGCCAAAGACCTGAACCTGGCGCAGGCCAATGCTTCGGACCAACTGAAAGAAGCAAAACGCACTGCAACTGAGATCGTAGAGCAAGCGAACAAGCGCAAAGCTCAGATCGTCGACGAAGCGAAGGCGGAAGCCCTGGCTGAGCGTGACAAAATTCTGGCCCAAGGTCTTGCTGAGATCGAAGCCGAACGTAACCGCGCTCGCGATGAGCTAAGAAAACAAGTTGCAACTCTGGCTGTGATTGGTGCTGAGAAAATCATTGAGCGTTCTATCGATAAAGATGCGCACGCTGATCTTCTTAACAAAGTCACTGCAGAACTGTAATTAAAGGGGCAAGCACATGTCGGATATGACTACTATCGCACGCCCCTACGCTAAAGCAGCCTTTGATCTTGCGGTTGAGAAAGGTGAGCTGGGCCAATGGGCTCAAATGCTCACCTTCGCTGCCGAAGTCACCCGTAACGAGACCATCCAGGACATCCTGGATAGCGGTTACGCGGCGGACAAGCTGACAGAAATCTTCTTGTCAGTATGCGGCGAGCAACTCAACGAACCTGGCCAGAACCTGATTAAGGTGATGGCCGAAAACGGACGCCTGAAAGCCCTTCCTGCTGTCTGCGACGAGTACCTGCTCCTGAAAAGCGAGCTGGAAAAAACTATCGATGCCACTGTGGTTTCCGCAGTCGAGCTTGACGATAGCCAACTTGTTGCCATCAGCGAGAAGCTTGAGCAGCGCTTGTCCCGTAAGGTAAAGCTGAATTGCAGTGTAGACGAGACCCTGATTGCCGGGGTCGTGATTAGAGCTGGAGACTTGGTCATCGATAACTCAGTACGCGGCAAACTAGACCGCCTGAGCGATACTTTGCAGTCTTGATTTGGGGAATTGGAGCATGCAACTTAATTCCACGGAAATTAGCGAACTGATCAAGCAGCGTATTGAAAACTTCAACGTTGTAAGTGAAGCGCGTAACGAAGGTACTATCGTGTCGGTAAGCGACGGTATCATTCGTATCCATGGCCTTGCTGATGTAATGCAAGGTGAAATGATTGAATTACCTGGTGGCCGTTTTGCACTAGCACTTAACCTTGAGCGTGACTCGGTTGGTGCGGTTGTAATGGGCCCATATGCTGACCTTCAGGAAGGCATGAAAGTAACGGGTACTGGTCGTATTCTTGAGGTACCAGTAGGCCCTGCGCTTCTAGGCCGCGTAGTGAACACACTAGGTGAGCCAATCGATGGTAAAGGTCCAATCGAGACAGAGACATTCTCTCCTGTTGAAGTGATTGCACCGGGTGTAATCGACCGTAAATCGGTAGACCAGCCTGTACAGACTGGTTACAAGGCCGTTGACTCGATGATCCCAATCGGCCGTGGCCAGCGTGAGCTGATCATCGGTGACCGCCAGACGGGTAAAACCGCTATGGCGATCGATGCCATCATCAACCAGAAGAACTCTGGTATTTACTCTGTTTATGTAGCTATCGGCCAGAAAGCGTCAACCATTGCAAACGTGGTTCGCAAACTGGAAGAGCACGGCGCACTGGAAAACACCATTGTAGTTGTAGCTTCTGCATCAGAAGCGGCAGCACTGCAGTACCTAGCACCATACGCTGGCTGTGCAATGGGTGAATACTTCCGTGACCGCGGTGAAGATGCCCTGATCGTATACGATGACCTGTCTAAGCAGGCTGTTGCCTACCGTCAGATCTCACTGTTGCTACGTCGTCCGCCGGGCCGTGAAGCCTTCCCTGGTGACGTTTTCTACCTCCACTCTCGTCTGCTAGAGCGTGCTGCTCGTGTTAACGAGAACTACGTAGAAAAATTCACTAACGGTGAAGTGAAAGGCCGCACCGGCTCACTAACTGCCCTGCCAATCATCGAAACGCAGGCAGGTGACGTATCGGCATTCGTACCGACCAACGTTATCTCTATCACCGATGGCCAGATCTTCCTACAGACAGAACTGTTCAACGCCGGTATTCGTCCAGCGGTTGACCCAGGTATCTCTGTATCGCGTGTAGGTGGTTCTGCCCAGACCAAGATCATCAAGAAACTGTCAGGTGGTATCCGTACCGCACTTGCACAGTACCGTGAACTTGCGGCGTTTGCCCAGTTCTCGTCTGACCTTGATGAAGCAACGAAGAAGCAGCTTGATCACGGTCAGAAAGTAACTGAGCTGATGAAGCAGAAGCAGTATGCACCGATGTCTGTGTTCGAACAGTCACTGGTTATCTTTGCTGCTGAAAAAGGCTACTTGAATGACATCGAGCTGACTAAGCTTGCTGATTTCGAAGCCGCGTTGCTTTCATACGCCAAAGGTCACTTTGCTGAGCTAGTGTCTCAGGTTGATGAAACGGGTGCTTGGAATGATGAAATCGAAGCCCAGTTCGTGAAACTGGTTGAAGGTTTCAAAGCGACCCAGACTTGGTAATTGGTTGGTGATCGCTTGCGATCACCTTCTAACGGAGAGTAACGATGGCCGGCGCAAAAGAGATTCGTAACAAGATCGGTAGTGTTAAAAACACTCAGAAGATCACCAAAGCGATGGAAATGGTGGCGGCGTCTAAAATGCGTAAAACGCAAGACGCTATGGAGTCATCACGTCCATACGCACAAACTATGCGCAAAGTGATCGGTCATATCGCCCTTGGTAGCCTTGAGTATAAGCATCCTTATCTCGAGGAACGTGAAGCCAAGCGCGTTGGTTACATCATTGTTTCTACAGACCGTGGCCTGTGTGGTGGCCTGAACATTAACTTGTTCAAGCAAGCCATCCACGATATCCAGGGCTGGTCTGAACAGGGTGCAGAAGTTGATTTGGCGCTGATTGGCTCCAAGGCAACGGCATTCTTTAACAGCTACGGCGGCAACGTGGCCGCGCAGGTTTCTGGCCTGGGCGACAACCCATCAGTGGATGAGCTGATCGGTACCGTTGGCGTGATGCTGAAGAAATATGATGAAGGCCAATTGGATCGCCTGTACCTGGTTTACAACAAATTTGTAAACACCATGGTTCAGGAACCAGTGATTGATCAATTGCTGCCTTTGCCTAAGTCGGAAGACGAAGAGATGCAGCGCAGCCATGCTTGGGACTACATTTATGAGCCTGAGCCGAAAGCCCTGCTGGATACCCTGCTGATTCGCTACGTTGAATCCCAGGTATACCAGGGCGTGGTCGAGAACCTTGCCAGTGAGCAGGCCGCTCGAATGGTCGCGATGAAAGCAGCAACCGATAATGCAGGAAACCTGATTGACGAACTGCAGCTTGTGTACAACAAGGCCCGTCAGGCCGCGATCACACAAGAGCTGTCTGAAATCGTTTCTGGTGCTGCTGCTGTTTAAGGCAAAGATTTAATAAGTTTAGAGGATTAACGATGGCTACAGGTAAGATCGTACAGATCATCGGTGCGGTAGTCGACGTAGAGTTTCCACAGGACTCTGTACCACAGGTATACGATGCCCTTCACGTTGATGCAAAAGAAAACGGTACGCTAGTACTGGAAGTTCAGCAGCAGCTTGGCGGTGGTGTTGTCCGTGGTATCGCAATGGGTACTTCTGATGGCCTGCGTCGTGGTTTGTCTGTTGAAAATACAGGCCGCCCAATTGAGGTTCCAGTTGGTAACGCAACTCTAGGACGTATCATGAACGTTCTGGGTCAGCCAATTGATGAGTGTGGTGAGATCGGTGAGAAAGAGCGTTACGCGATTCACCGTGAAGCACCAAGCTACGAAGAGCAGTCAAACGCGACTGAACTACTAGAAACAGGCGTTAAGGTTATCGACCTGATTTGTCCATTCGCTAAGGGTGGTAAAATCGGCCTGTTCGGTGGTGCGGGTGTAGGTAAGACCGTAAACATGATGGAGCTGATCAACAACATCGCGCTTCAGCATTCAGGTCTATCTGTATTTGCCGGTGTTGGTGAGCGTACTCGTGAAGGTAACGACTTCTACTACGAGATGCAGGAAGCGGGTGTTGTAAACATCGAAAATCCTGAGGAATCGAAAGTAGCAATGGTTTACGGCCAGATGAACGAGCCACCAGGTAACCGTCTACGTGTTGCACTGACTGGTCTGACAATGGCAGAGCGTTTCCGTGACGAAGGCCGTGACGTTCTTCTGTTCATCGATAACATCTACCGTTATACCCTTGCGGGTACAGAGGTATCGGCACTTCTAGGCCGTATGCCATCTGCGGTAGGTTACCAGCCAACTCTTGCAGAAGAGATGGGTGTACTTCAGGAGCGTATCACATCGACCAAGACAGGCTCTATCACGTCTGTACAGGCCGTTTACGTACCAGCGGATGACTTGACTGACCCATCGCCGGCGACCACATTCGCCCACCTTGATGCGACAGTTGTACTTTCTCGTCAGATCGCTTCTCTGGGTCTATACCCTGCGATCGACCCATTGGATTCAACATCACGTATGCTTGATCCGCTAGTGGTTGGTCAGGAGCACTACGACATCGCACGTGGCGTACAGAGTATTCTGCAGCGCTACAAAGAGCTGAAAGACATCATTGCAATCCTGGGTATGGACGAGCTATCTGAAGAAGATAAGCAGGCTGTATCCCGTGCACGTAAGATTGAGCGTTTCCTAACTCAGCCTTACCACGTTGCAGAAGTCTTCACAGGCGACCCAGGCATCTACGTATCGCTGAAAGATACGCTACGTAGCTTCAAAGGTCTTCTAGCGGGTGAATACGACGATATCCCAGAGCAGGCATTCATGTACTGCGGCGCGATTGAAGACGTATTGGAAAACGCGAAGAAGCTTTAAGCTAAGTAGGAGGCGACATGGCAGCGATAACCTTCCATCTGGATGTAGTAAGTGCAGAGAAACGTCTGTTTTCTGGCCGTGCTGAAAACATTCAGGTGACCGGTAGCGAAGGTGAACTGGGTATTCACGCAGGTCACACCCCGCTGCTGACCGCTATCACGCCGGGTATGGTCCGTATTACCAAACAGCATGGTGACGAAGAGGTGATTTATATCTCTGGTGGCATGCTGGAGGTTCAGCCTGGCACGGTTACCGTGTTGGCTGACACCGCTATCCGCGGTGAAGATCTGGACTCAGCGAAAGCGGAAGAAGCGAAACGCCAGGCTGAGGAGCGCATCCACAACCAGCATGGCGACATCGACTTCGCTCAGGCAGCCAGCGATTTGGCGAAGGCCATTGCTCAGCTTCGAGTTATCGAACTGACCAAGAAAGCCCGCTAAGATCAGCAAAGCCAAAAAGCGACCCTCGGGTCGCTTTTTTTATACCTGTGATCTATCCCCAACGATCCACCCCCGAGCCAACTTACCTTTTCACAGTGAGTTATTACTCGTAAAAAATTATCTATTTTTCCTGCCGCCGCTGCCCTTGGCATTATACAATGGCGCTAGGTTACTTATTTGATATGCACCAAGAGGATTAAGTCATGAGCTTTAGCGCTGTGATTCTCGCCGCGGGAAAGGGAACCCGCATGTACTCCAACCTGCCTAAAGTGTTGCATACACTGGCAGGCAAGCCGATGGCCAAACACGTGATTGATACCTGTGCTGGCCTTGGCGCCAACAATATCCACCTGGTATACGGCCACGGTGGCGATCAGATGCAGGCTGCTTTGAGCGCCGAGCCTGTAAACTGGGTATTGCAGGCTGAGCAGTTGGGTACCGGCCATGCGGTCAACCAGGCTTGCCCTGATCTGGCGGAAGACGAGAAGGTGCTTATCCTGTACGGTGACGTACCGTTGATCAGCAGTGAAACTTTGGAGAATCTACTCGATGCCCAGCCTGACGGTGGTATTGCTCTACTGACTGTAGTTCTTGACGATCCGACTGGTTATGGTCGTATCGTGCGCCGTAATGGCCCTGTGGTGGCGATTGTCGAGCAGAAAGACGCCTCTGAAGAGCAGAAGCTGATCAAGGAAATCAACACCGGTGTGATGGTGGCTAATGGCGGCGATCTGAAACGTTGGTTGTCTGCCCTTAAAAATGACAACGCCCAGGGTGAATACTACCTGACTGATATAATCGAAATCGCCCACAACGAAGGCCGTGCGGTTGAAGCGGTACACCCGGTACGTGCTATCGAGGTAGAAGGCGTCAATAACCGCGTTCAGTTGGCCAAGCTTGAGCGTGCCTTCCAGGGCATGCAGGCTGAGCGTTTGCTGGAGCAAGGCGTAATGCTGCGTGACCCGAGCCGTTTTGATTTACGCGGTGAGCTGCAGTGCGGTACCGACGTCGAAATCGATGCCAACGTCATTATCGAAGGTAGCGTCTCGCTGGGCAACAACGTGGTGATCGGCGCGGGCTCTATCCTGACCGATTGTGAGATTGATGATAACACAGTGATCCGCCCATACAGCGTGATTGAAGGGGCAACCGTCGGTGAAGACTGTACGGTGGGCCCGTTTACCCGCCTGCGTCCGGGCGCAGAATTGGTGGGTGACTCGCACGTCGGCAACTTCGTCGAAATGAAGAAAGCGCGTTTGGGCCAAGGCTCGAAAGCCAATCACCTGACTTACCTAGGTGATGCCGAGATAGGCGATCGTGTGAACATCGGTGCCGGTACCATTACCTGTAACTACGACGGCGCCAACAAGTTCAAGACTGAGATTGCCGATGATGTGTTCGTTGGCTCTGATACCCAGCTTATCGCACCGGTGAAAGTGGGCAAAGGCGCGACTATCGGTGCCGGAGCGACTATCAACCGTAATGTCGGTGAGGGTGAGTTGGTGATCACTCGTGCCCCAGCCCGCACCGTTAAAGGCTGGAAGCGTCCGGAGAAGAAGTAATTCTTTTTGCTCCTGTTTACCTAAAGGCAAGGCGATGTCCTTGCCTTTTTCATGCCTGTGACAAATATCGGCAGGTGTTTATCCCTCTTCTTTCGAATAAAAAATTAATTGCACATAGTTGATCAAAAAAGTTTTGATCTGCTAGTATTTCTTTCAATTCGAAACTTATAGTTATCAGTTCGTAATTATATGTCCAAGCGAAATACCCAGCAGCGTCGCCATGCCATTCTTTCAATGGTCAATGAGCAGGGCGAAGTCAGTGTTGATACCTTAGCCAAGCATTTTGCCACTTCCGAAGTGACAGTTCGTAAGGACTTGGCTGAGCTGGAAAAAAATGGTTTGTTGCTGCGCCGCTACGGTGGTGCTGTTTCAATACCGACCGAAATGGTCAGCGAGCCGGAAGAACAAGTTTCGGTTCGTAAGTTGGCAATTGCCAAGGCGGCTGCAGCCCGTATCCGTGACCATAATCGGATCATTATTGATAGCGGCAGCACCACAGCCAGCCTGATCAGCCTGCTCAATGACAAGCATGGTCTGATTGTAATGACCAATTCGCTCAATGTGGCCAATGCGCTCAACAGCCTGGAAAACGAGCCTACGTTGTTGATGACTGGCGGTACTTGGGACCCGCATTCCGAAGCGTTCCAGGGCCAGGTTGCCGAATCGGTGCTGCGTTCCTATGACTTTGACCAGCTGTTTATTGGCGCGGATGGTATCGATACGGAACGCGGAACAACGACGTTCAACGAGCTGGTGGGGCTGAGCCGGGTAATGGCAGAGGTATCGCGGGAAGTTGTGGTGATGGTGGAGTCGAGCAAGGTGGGCCGAAAAATCCCTAACCTTGAACTACCTTGGGTAAATATCAGTACCCTGATCACCGATGATGGCTTGGACATGGAAGCGAAACAACAGATTGAACAGCATGGCGTGCAGGTGGTCTGCGCGGCAGCGGAATAATTTCAGGAGCAAAATACTATGTGTGGGATTGTTGGTGCGGTAGCACAGCGTGATGTAGCGGAAATTCTGGTTGAAGGGCTACGCCGCCTTGAGTACCGCGGCTATGACTCTGCTGGTGTTGCGATTGTCGATGGTGACGCAAACTTAACGCGCGTCCGCCGCCTGGGTAAAGTCCAGGAGCTGGCCGATGCGGTTGACCAAGCCAAAGTGATTGGCGGTACCGGTATTGCCCACACCCGCTGGGCGACCCACGGTGAGCCATCAGAAGTTAACGCCCACCCACATATGTCTGGTGACATTGCCGTTGTCCACAACGGTATCATCGAAAACCACGAAGAGCTGCGTGAGCTTCTTCAGTCCCGTGGTTACGTGTTCGAATCTCAGACTGATACTGAAGTTATCGCGCACATGGTGGAGTGGGAGCTGCGTACTTCAGAAACACTGCTAGAAGCGGTACAGAAAACAGCAAAACAGCTGGAAGGTGCTTACGGTACCGTTGCGCTGGATCGTAAAGATCCTTCTCGCATCGTAGTGGCACGCTCAGGTAGCCCAATCGTCATCGGTTTCGGTGTAGGGGAAAACTTCCTGGCCTCTGACCAACTGGCACTGCTTAACGTGACTCGCCGCTTTATGTACCTGGAAGAAGGTGATGTAGCTGAAATTACTCGCCGTGAAGTCACGGTATTTGATGCATCGGGTGAGCGTGTCGAGCGTGAAATCACTGAATCCAATGCAGAGCACGATGCCGGTGACAAAGGCCAGTACCGTCATTTCATGCAGAAAGAAATCTACGAGCAGCCAACTGCGCTAATCAACACCATGGAAGGCCGTATCACGGCTGATTCTGTGGTGACTGAAGCGATTGGTGTCAACGCAGCAGACATCCTCAGCAAGGTTGAGCACGTCCAGATTGTGGCTTGTGGTACGTCTTACAACGCGGGTATGACTGCGCGTTACTGGTTCGAAGACATTGCCGGTGTGAGCTGTGATGTGGAGATCGCCTCTGAATTCCGCTACCGCAAGTTTGTGACTCGTCCGAATAGCCTGCTGATCACCCTTTCCCAGTCTGGTGAAACGGCCGATACCCTAGCAGCCCTTCGCCTGGCGAAAGAAAAAGGCTATATGGCGGCAATGACCATCTGTAACGTGGCGGGCTCGTCTCTGGTGCGCGAATCAGATTTTGCCTTCATGACCCGCGCGGGTGTGGAAATCGGTGTCGCTTCAACCAAAGCGTTTACCACTCAGCTTTCAGCCCTTTTGATGCTGGTAACGGCATTGGGTAAACAGCAAAACCGCATCAGCAAAGAGAAAGAGAGGGAGATCGTCGAGGCTCTGCATGCCCTGCCGCAGCAGATCAACGCCGCCCTATCGTTCGAAAAAGAAATCGAAGCGCTGGCACCTGACTTTGCCGATAAGCACCACACCCTATTCCTGGGCCGTGGTGAGTTTTACCCAATCGCGATGGAAGCATCTTTGAAACTCAAAGAGATCTCTTACATCCACGCTGAAGCTTATGCTGCCGGTGAGCTAAAGCACGGTCCTCTTGCGCTGATTGATGCTGACATGCCAGTCGTTGTCGTCGCACCGAGTAACGACCTGCTAGAGAAGCTGAAATCTAACGTTGAAGAAGTGCGTGCCCGTGGTGGTCTGCTGTATGTCTTTGCTGATGCCGATGCTGGCTTTGAAGGTGATGAGACCATGAAGATCATCACCATGCCGCACGTTAGCGAGATCACAGCTGCAATTTACTACACCATCCCGATGCAGCTATTGTCTTACTATGTTGCACTGATCAAAGGTACGGATGTGGATCAGCCGCGTAACCTTGCCAAGGCGGTAACAGTCGAATAAAAATCAGCCTGTTAGCCAATGCGCTAACAGCTTGTCTCAAAAGTGAGAAAAGGCACCCAAGCGGGTGCCTTTTTTATTGCCCTTAGGTGGTAGGGTCTACTATCTAGACAGGGGTGAATGATTTTTTTGCGTTTTAGGAAAATTGGGCATCCTGGTTACCATTTGCAAACCAAATTACAACAGCGCGAACGGTATATAAGAGTAAATTGTTGTTATTTAATGGATTGTTAAATTACTCTCAAGTTGGCTTATGTTGTGCAATCCAGTAATGAAAGCTAGGCATTATTCATTGTGTTGTATTGGAGGTGTGACATGACAGATCCGAAAGCCCAAATCGCAGCCCGTATAAAAGAAGCCAGGGAATGGAAAGGCCTGACCCAGGTGCACATGGCCCAGCAACTTAAGGTCGCCCGCCAGACTTATCTGGATTTGGAAACCGGCAAGACCGAGCCCAAGGTCAGGATGCTGTCGGAGATTTCCGAGATCACTGAGCGTCCCTTGACCTGGTTCGTGTACGGTGATGAAGGCATTGAAATATTGGAAAGTGAATATAAAGAAGAGATCGATCGCCTGTTGCAGTATTTCAGCCGATTACCCCATTCAGCCAGGAATGTCATTTTGCAGCAAAGCATTAATTTGGCGGGATTTATGGCGGAATACACCCGTGCGTTAACCCAACGTGACAAGTCATAAAGTGGTCAGAGCTGTGTCGGCGTATGCCGACATAATCATATACGGCGTGTCTTGAATGCTAGTCAACGCAGGGAGGGATTCACAGTTTATAAACTTGCCTGCTATGTAAATCATTGTTCCTAATGAATAATCATCATATGAATGACATTATACTCATTAAGGGAGTGAGATACTCCTTCCATATCCATAGGTTGCACTATATGGCGTGGAAGGAATAAGCGGGGAGGCTATGGAACAAGTAAAATCGTGGATCGCACAACGGATCAAGGATGCAAGGGAGTGGAAAGGTATTTCCCAGGTAGCGATGGCTAGGCATCTGGATGTGGCCAGACAAACCTATCTGGATCTCGAATCGGGCAAAACTGAGCCGCGGATATCCACCTTGGTAAGGATTGCGGAGCTGACAGGGCAACCTTTAGGTTGGTTCGTGTTTGATATCCAGCGTCCTGAAATGCAGCATGAACAGTTGAAGTCAGAATTGATCCAACTTTCAGCTCTGTATGAAAAGCTATCAGAGCCCTTGCGCAGTCAATTGCTCGCCTGCCATATCAGTCAGCTTAAAGTGGTACTGGAACATATTAGTATGGAAGGTGGCAGTGAAAACAAAGCAGCCCAGGAGGCTGCCTTGTAGTCGTTTGAATGACCAAGCCCGGTGATTATTGAGCGAGGAAGAACTGATAGGCCGGGTTATCTGTTTCGTCTTTCCAGCTGTAGCCAAGTTCACGCAGGTGACTGGTAAAGGACAGCAAATCCTGCTCTTCCAATTCAAATCCACACAATACCCGGCCATAGTCAGCGCCATGGTTGCGGTAGTTGAACAGACTGATATTCCAGTGGGTGCCCAAGGTGTTGAGGAACTTGAGCAAAGCGCCGGGATATTCTGGAAACTCAAAGCTGTATAGACGCTCTTTCAATGGTTTCGACGGCCTGCCGCCAATCATATAGCGGACATGGACCTTGGCCATTTCATCATCGGATAAATCCACTACCGGATAACCACCTTTGCGCAGATCTGTAATGATACTGTCGAGCTCTTCCTGCCCCTGTATCAAGCGTACCCCGACAAAGACATTGGCTAAGCTGTCATTGTTGTAGCGGTAGTTGAACTCGGTAACGGCACGGCCGCCGAGGATATGGCAGAAATCGAGAAACGCGCCCGGACGCTCAGGAATAGTAACAGCCAGCAAGCCCTCGCGCTTTTCACCCAGCTCACAACGTTCAGACACATAGCGCAGGCCGTGGAAGTTGAGGTTGGCGCCCGACAGCACTGCCGCTAGCTGTTTGTCTTTGAGCTGGTGGCGTTCTGCAAATTTCTTCAGTCCGGCTAGCGATAGTGCACCGGAAGGTTCGGCAATTGCCCTGGTATCTTCGAAGATATCTTTTACCGCAGAGCAGATCTCGTCGCTGCTCACGGTAATGGAGTCATCAAGGTACTGCTGGCAAAGACGGAACGTCTCTTCACCAATCCGCTTTACCGCGACACCATCGGCAAACATACCAACCTGCTCAAGCGTCACCGGCTCACCGGCATCCAGCGCTGCACGTAGGCAGGCGGAATCTTCGGCTTCGACCCCGATCACTTTGATTTGTGGCATTAGCTGCTTGATGAGTACCGCGACCCCTGCCGCGATACCGCCACCGCCGACTGGGACGAAGATGTAATCGAGGTGACCGTTTTGCTGCACCAGCTCAACCCCAATCGTCCCCTGCCCGGCAATCACCGCGGGGTGGTCGAAAGGCGGGATGAAGGTGTAGCCATGCTGCCCTGCCAGCATTTCGGCATGGGCTTTGGCTTCGTCGAAGTTACCGCCGTGCAATACTACTTTGCCGCCGAAACCGCGAACTGCATCCACTTTGATGTCTGGAGTCGTTCGTGGCATGACGATGGTCGCCTGAACGCCTAGGTGCTTGCCTGACATGGCCAAGCCTTGGGCGTGATTACCCGCCGACGCGGCAATCACCCCAGCCTGACGCTGGGCGTCAGTGAGCTGGGACATCATGTTGTAGGCACCGCGCAGCTTGAAGGAGTGAACCGGTTGGCGGTCCTCCCGCTTGAGCTGTACTTGGTTGCCGATGCGCCCGCCGAGGCGGGGCATGCTTTGTAGTGGTGTGACCTGAGCGACTTCATAAACCGGAGCCCGGAGAATATCCCGCAGGTAATCTGCCCCGCTGGGCAGCTCGATCTCATTGGCCTGAGTGGCTTCGCTCATCATAGGTTACCCTTCCAGTTTCGATTTATCGCGCACCGCACCTTTATCGGCACTGGTCGCAAGGTTGGCATAGGCGCGTAGGGCAAAGGACACTTCACGCTGGCGATCCAGTGGCTTCCAACCACGCTGGTCGGCTTGCGCACGACGGCTAGCCAGTGTCGCGTCATCAACCTGCAGATCAATGCTGCGGTTCGGGATATCGATGGCAATGGTGTCGCCGTCCTGGATCAGGCCGATAGTACCGCCGTTGGCAGCTTCCGGAGAGACGTGGCCAATCGACAGGCCGCTGGTACCGCCGGAGAAACGGCCGTCGGTGATCAGGGCACACTCTTTGCCAAGCCCCATAGATTTGAGGTAAGTGGTTGGGTAGAGCATTTCCTGCATACCTGGACCGCCTTTCGGGCCTTCGTAGCGGATCACTACCACATCACCCGCTTTGACCTTACCACCCAAAATGCCTTCGACTGCGGTTTCCTGGCTTTCGAAGACCACCGCCGGGCCGGTAAAGGTCAGGCAGCTTTCATCAACACCGGCCGTTTTCACGATACAGCCGTCCAGCGCCATATTGCCGGACAGAACAGCCAAACCGCCATCTTGGCTGAAGGCATACTCTTTGCTGCGGATACAGCCGTTTTCACGGTCATCATCCAGCGTGTCCCAGCGGCAGTCTTGCGAGAATGCCTGGGTGGTACGGATCCCTGCAGGGCCGGCACGGAAGAATGATTTCACCTCTTCCGATTGGGTTTGAACGATATCGTAATGCTTGAAGCTTTCCGCGAACTGCTCGCCCAGTACGTTGTAGCAATCACTCTGGAACAGGCCGGCACGGTCCAGCTCGGCAAGAATGCCGTACACGCCACCGGCACGGTGGACATCTTCCATGTGGTACTTCTGGGTCGATGGGGCCACTTTACATAGGTGCGGTACCTGGCGTGACATGCGGTCGATGTCTTCCATGGTGAAATCGACCTCGCCTTCCTGTGCCGCGGCTAGCAGGTGGAGGACGGTATTGGTCGAGCCGCCCATGGCAATATCCAGCGCCATGGCGTTTTCGAACGCTTGCTTGGTGGCGATATTACGTGGCAGTGCACTTTCATCATCCTGCTCATAGTAACGCTTGGTCAGATCGACAATGCGCTTGCCGGCGTTGATAAATAGCTGTTCGCGGTCGGTGTGGGTAGCCAGCATCGAGCCGTTGCCCGGCTGGCTCAGGCCAAGGGCTTCGGTCAGGCAGTTCATTGAGTTGGCGGTGAACATACCCGAGCAGGAGCCACAGGTTGGACACGCCGAGCGTTCGATCTGCTCGCTTTGCTCGTCGGACACATTCGGATCGGCACCCTGGATCATGGCATCAACCAGATCCAGCTTGAGGATCTGATCTGATAGTTTGGTCTTACCGGCTTCCATCGGGCCGCCGGAGACAAAGATCACCGGGATATTGAGGCGCAGTGAGGCCATCAGCATTCCCGGGGTGATCTTGTCGCAGTTCGAGATACATACCATGGCATCGGCGCAGTGGGCGTTGACCATGTACTCGACCGAGTCGGCAATCAGCTCACGTGACGGTAGCGAGTAAAGCATCCCGCCGTGGCCCATTGCGATACCATCATCAACGGCAATGGTATTGAATTCTTTGGCGATACCGCCCGCCGCTTCAATTTCCTTCGCGACTAACTGGCCGAGATCCTTGAGGTGGACATGGCCCGGAACAAATTGGGTGAACGAGTTCACCACCGCTATGATTGGTTTGCCGAAATCTTCATCTTTTACGCCGGTGGCGCGCCATAGGGCACGGGCACCAGCCATATTACGGCCGTGGGTGGTGGTGGCGGAGCGGTACTTGGGCATAACGAAAAATCCTTTTGCTGTATTGCTTGGCCGGCGTGGTGTCCACACCGGCTGCTGTGTCAGTGTTTACTTGTCGGCAGGGTAAACGTAGTCAAGCCAACCCCATTTGTCTTCGGTGCTACCGTTGAACAGGCCGAAGTAGGCTTCCTGCAGCACCTTGGTGATTGGGCCGCGTTTGCCTTCGCCCACGGTGATCTGGTCAACGCTGCGGACCGGAACGATTTCAGCTGCAGTGCCTGTCATAAAGATCTCGTCGGCCAGATACAGAGCCTCGCGGGCAATGTTTTCCTCACGAACTTCATAACCACGCTCTTTGGCCAGGGTCATAATAGTATCGCGGGTGATCCCCGGCAGGATGGCGCTGGTAGTTGGCGGTGTTGACAGGATGCCGTTGCGAACCACGAACAGGTTCTCGCCAGCCCCTTCAGACAGGTAACCGTCAACGCTCAGAGCGATACCTTCGGCATAGCCGTGGCGGCGGGCTTCACCACCGACAAGAAGTGATGACAGGTAGTTACCGCCAGCTTTGGCTGCGGTCGGGATGGTATTCGGCGCGGCACGATGCCAGCTGGAGATCATGGCATCAACGCCGTTTTCCAGTGCTTCTTCGCCAAGGTAGGAGCCCCAAGGGAAGGCGGCGACCATCAAATCCATCTCGGTGTCTACCGGCGGGCAGACGCCCAGGCCAACATTGCCGACATAGCCCAGCGGGCGGATATAAGCTGACTCCAGCTTGTTGACCCGCAGGGTTTCGCGGCAGATCTCCATCAGCTCATCTGAGCTGTACGGGATCGGGAAGCGGTAGATTTTGGCTGAGTTCTTCAGGCGATCCATGTGCTCTTTGTGGCGGAAGACCGCCGGACCTTTCGGGGTGTTGTAGCAGCGGATACCTTCGAAGACCGAGGTACCGTAGTGCATGGCATGGGTTAGGACGTGCACCTTGGCATCGCCCCAAGGCACCATTTCACCGTTGAACCAAATAAAATCCGCTGTGTTGGCCATTTTTGTTCCTTCCTTAAAATCTAATCTCGGTTTTCTACGAGTGTGGTTTCTACGGTACGAATATCCCAAAGTTTTTCGATTTGGTTGATCAGCGTCGTTATCGGGCGGTCGCTGTCGACAAGGATTTCGATACTGGCTATTTTGCTTTCGTGGTTTTGGGTTGCATTCACTTGTTTTATCACAAAACCACGGTGGCGGATAACGCGCAAGATCCGCTCTAGTAATACTGGCTTATCATCCGCTTTGATGTCGAGTAAATATCTGTCCATTAAGTATTCTCCAGCATATCTTGATTTGCCGCGCCAGGTGGTACGAGGGGCCATACATTGTCTTCTTCCGAGATCAATACATGGAGCAGGTAAGCCGTTTTGCTCGCCATCATTTCTTTCAATGCAGGCTCGACTTCTTCTTTACGGGTGATGGTTTTGCCCGGGATATCGAAGGCTTTAGCCAGCATCACGAAATCCGGGTTGTCATCTAGGATGGTTTCGCTGTGGCGGCCATCGAAGAACAGCGACTGCCACTGGCGTACCATGCCGAGACGCTGGTTGTTGATCAGCACCATCTTGACCGGGATTTGGCGGCGCTTGAGGGTGCCGAGTTCCTGGATGTTCATCATGAATGAGCCGTCACCGGTGATCAGGATAGACTCGTCATCCGGGCGGGCTACTTTGGCGCCCATCGCTGCCGGTAAGCCGAAGCCCATGGTGCCAAGGCCTGCCGAGGTGATGTAGTTTTGTGGCTGACGTGGCTGGATGTGTTGGGCCGCCCACATCTGGTGCTGGCCGACATCGGTCGAGACCATTGATGAATCCGGCATCATGTCGGATAGCTGCTTCATCAGCAGCGGCGCATAGATCAGATCGCCCGGATGGTCATAGCGCCACTTGTTCTGTTGGCGTAGGCTTGAAGTGTAGTCAACCCAGTCACTGATATCCTGGCTTAGCTCCAGTTGCGGCAAGATTACGTTGATGTCACCGCGCAGCGGGGCATGGGCATGACGAAGTTTGTTGAACTCGGCGGCATCGATATCGATATGGATCACCTTGGCATGCGGTGCAAAGGTATCTAGCTTGCCGGTCACCCGGTCATCGAAGCGGGCGCCGATAACAATCAGCAGGTCACACTCCTGTACCACCAGATTGGCCGTTTTGGTGCCGTGCATTCCCAGCATCCCCAAATAATGCGGGTCGTGGCGCTCGATAGTGCCCAGGCCCTTGAGGGTGCTGACCGATGGCATTGGGTTCATGGCAAGGAAGGTACGAACCGTGTCGGTGGCATGGGCCAACTGGACGCCACCGCCGACATACAGTACCGGGCGCTGGCTAGCGGAGAGAACTTGCTGGGCGGCCGCTATCTGCTCGTTAGTCACAACAGGGATAGCCGGTGGGGTAATTGGGGTCAGATCGCCTTCAGGTGCGAGGGCAAGTTGGACATCTTTGGCGATATCGACCACGACCGGTCCCGGGCGGCCAGCCTTGGCCACTTCGAAGGCCTCGGCAAGCGTTGGGATCAGCTCGTTGATATCGGTCACCAAGTAGCTGTGCTTGGCACAGGCTAGCGACATGCCGATCACATCCATTTCCTGGAAGGCATCGGTACCGATGTGCGGGCTGGCAACCTGGCCGGTGATGGCGACAATTGGTACTGAATCGAGGAAGGCATCAGCCAGACCTGTCATCAAATTGGTGGCGCCCGGGCCGGATGTCGCCATGCATACTGCAACATCCTGGGTCGCTCTCGCCATGCCGATAGCGGCCATGGCTGCCCCTTGCTCGTGGCGGCATAGGATATGCTCAACACCACCGTCGTATAGGGCATCGTATATCGGCATGATGGCCCCGCCCGGATAGCCAAATACCGTTGTTATCCCATGTTTCTGCAGCGCCTTTACGACTAACTCTGCTCCCGTCATCGCCGCTCTCCCCTGTTCCTTGCCTGTGACGTGCTGATGGTTATTTCAGCTGATTCGATTAAATAGTCCAAAAAAAAGCCCCCTAGCCTGTTGGCTTAGGGGGCTTCTCTGCGTTTGTTGTGCTTGCTGCTAATTTACGCCTGCCCGACCCCCTCGTAGTGAAATAAGCACCACGATGACGTTGATAATGAGTAGGAGGGCGTTGGCCATAAATTGCATTGACTGTCTGTCCGATTTTTTATGTTAAGACGTTGTGTTGACCTAGTGGTAACACAGACATCGCTCGCATGACAAGAAAAAAATCAAAATTATTTTGCAATCCGACTGCATAAATAGGCTATTGATGAAACCTATTAGGTGAAAAATTTTAACTTTTTTGATTGAAATAACAGCAGGATGACTATTGATGAACCTTGCCATTATCCATAGCCGTGCCAGTGTTGGGGTGCAGGCCCCTGCCGTCACCGTCGAGGTACATATCAGTAACGGGATGCCGGCCTTCCAGCTTGTCGGGCTACCGGAAACCAGTGTTAAGGAAGCCAAAGACAGGGTCCGTAGCGCCATCGTTAATGCCGGCTTTGAGTTTCCGTCGCGGCGGATAACCGTCAATCTGGCACCGGCTGATTTGCCCAAGGAAGGCGGTCGGTTTGATCTCCCTATTGCGCTGGGGATTCTGGCCGCTTCTGAGCAGATCCCTGCAAATAAGCTACAAAATTATGAGTTTTTGGGGGAGCTGGCATTATCAGGTGAGCTCCGCTCGGTGAAAGGGGCGCTACCTGCCGCTTTGGCGGCCGGACAGGACAAACGCTGTCTGGTGGTCCCCGACGGCAATGGCGATCAAGTTGCGCTGGTGGGTAAGGACAAGCATAAATCGGCGCCAAGCCTGCTGGTTGTTTGTAGTTACTTGCATGGACAGTCTGAGCTGGCATTGGCACAGTCAGAGGCCGCCGATACGGTGGATGACAACATGCCTGAACGTGATATGCAGGACATTATCGGCCAGCAACAAGGTAAGCGGGCGTTGGAAATTGCCGCGGCAGGTGGCCATAACTTGTTATTGGAGTGTCTGGATTAACCCCATGCTTGAATACGCAGACTGAAGCTTCTAGAGTGCAGCAAGTTTTATCGAAAGAGATTAGTTTGTGAGTACATCAATAGCCTACAGTTACGTTCGTTTTAGCTCTCTAGAGCAGGCGAAGGGCGATTCATTCAGACGACAAACAGAAGCGGCTCAGAAGTACTGCTTTGAAAACGGACTAGAGTTAGCAGACTTTACGCTCAGAGATTTGGGGTTATCGGCTTATCACGGTAATCACGTAAAAGACGGTGCACTTGGTGAGTTCATCAAAGCAGTAGAGCAGGGACAAATACCAAAAGGTGCTTACTTGCTCGTTGAGTCTATGGATAGATTGAGTAGAGAAAGAATCTCAATCGCTCTACGTCGATTCATGCAGCTTCTAGAACTTGGTATCAACATCGTTACGCTGCAAGACAAACGAGTATTCACAATCGATTCGCTCGATAACATCGGTGATTTGATGATGTCCCTGGTTCTCATGATGCGAGCGCACGAAGAGAGCGCAACAAAATCAAAGCGACTGAAAGAAGCGCACAAGGAAAAGCGTAAGCAAGCCAGAGAAAACTTAAAGCCTACACGCTACAACACACCTCACTGGATAAAGCTTACTGAATCCGGTTATGAGCTAATACCTGAGAGAGTTGAATTGCTCAAGCGCATCTTCCAGATGACTATTGATGGATTGGGAGCTATCGCCATTCATAAACAGCTAAACCAAGAAGCAATTAAACCATGGGGACGTTCTAAGACTGGTTGGCATACTACCTATATAAAGAAGATATTAAGAGCTAGAACCGTTCTTGGTGAGTACCAGCCATTCAAAGCAGAAAATGGCAAGCGAATAGAAGACGGTGAGCCAATACAAGGCTATTACCCTGAAGCCATTGATGTTGATACTTTCAAAAGGGCTAATTTAGCCATCGAAAGCCGCAATGGTAAATCGAGTGGGACCCGAAAGAATGCCATCAATAACCTGTTTACTGGCTTAGTGGTCTGCAAGAACTGTGGGGCAACAATGCATTACCTAAATAAAGGTAGTGGAAGTAAAGGTGGTCAGTATCTAGTTTGCAGCAGAGCACGCCAAGGTGCACATCATGACGGTATTATCTGTAAATACGCCTCAATGAGATATCCGGTAATAGAAGATGCTGTTTTGAGTATTGCCGCTACATTGAACCTAAGATTGCATACAGCTCACAATGAAGAAGAATCAGCACAACTGAAAGAGCAGTTGTCTAGCGTGTCTCGAAATCTGAAAACGGTTGAGGCTTCTATAGTTCGCTTGGTTGATTTGCTTGATTCAAGTTCTGGCAGCAAAGCACTACTTACTAAGCTAGAGCAAAGAGAAGTAGAGCAGCAAGAGCTTGAACAGCAGTATAGAGAGCTTGAGAAGCGTTTAGATGAGATAGAGTTTACCCCGAAGTCTAATAACGTCTGGAAAGAGCTTAAACACACGCTCAAGACATTAAAAGTTGAAGCAGCAGATAGAACTAATGTCCCGTTGAGAGCAAAGATAAACTCTCAGTTAGTACAGTGTATTGAGAAGATAGAGTTTGACGCTTTGGCTAAGACTGTGACTGTTGTTATTGATGAGAGCCGGACTATAGATTTGCGGTTTGACCAAAAACAGAAAGACTACACAGTGAAACCGTCATGGGATGTGCGAGAGTTTTTGCCTAATACATTTATGGTTAAATCTGTTGTTAATGCGAAGCGAGTTTAATGTCGCCTCGCATGGCCTAGTTATTATCTACTCATAGTAAGACCGTACTTTCTCTCTCGTTGCTCAAAGGCGTAGCCACCACCCTCAAGAATCTCACAAACACGAGTTCGAACACTGTTGGTTGCATGAATAGGACCATCTTCAACAGCCCCAGATTGATAGCTTAGAACTTCGCTATCATTGTTAGCAATAATGATTTGTTCTGCATCACTATTCACTACTAGGTTCGCATTGTGAGTGACAATGATTACTTGACGATATTTTTTGATTCTTCGGAATAGAGGTACTAACTGCTTCATTATGAAGTCATTATCTAAGTCATCTTCTGGTTGGTCAAAAATGAAAGGCGAGCCAAATGGATCAGTGGCCAACTTGAGACATACATAAAATGTTCCCCGTTGCCCCACAGATAGTTTGTCTACGGTTTTGCCTTTGTAGTTGAACTCAGCGTTAACATGTAGATATGCCTGAATTCTGTGTGGTTTGTAAAGGTAGTCTAACAGCTCGAATCTACCTGCTTGATTGAAGTAGTCACTTTGCCAACAAAAGTCTTCTAAAGATATTGGATTAGTATTCTCTGGAACTACTATTATTTTTTCATTCTTTAGTAGCTTGAAGAAGTCATCAATAGAGTGAACGTTGAATGTCTGTTGTAGCTTTTGTAATGAGGTTTGGCTTGCGGTTCCTCTAAACTTTCCTCCGTTTAGGCAACTCAATAGACCTGTGTAAAATGCTTCCAAATTAAATGACTGAGAACCATAGATATTGATGTCAGTTAATATGTCTTTCACCAGCGTATTCTGTTCATGGTTCCAAGCTATTTGTTCCTGACCTAGCTTAGAGAATGCGGTGTCTACTTCTAACTTTTGGCCGTTTAAATAATGTTGATACTGTTGAGCAAACGCTGCACGTTCACTTACTAGCTTGAAGTATTGAGCGTTTCTCTCCCCAATTTCTTTTAGTTTGTTGTTAGCAACATCAATTTGAGTCTGACATTCATTTACTTTGTTTAGAAGAGATGAAATGTCTTGATTGATACCTTGCTTCTTAAACTCTTCAGTTATTGACTCGTTCTCTTTAGATAGACCAGCTAAGTTCTGTTGAGACAAATCAATGTTGCTTTGAAGAGCTGAGGTCGTAGCAGAATAGTCTACGAACGGGACTTGGGTCGTTAACAAGGTGTTCCCGTTGATGATGCTTATAGAGCCGTTCAAAGGGTCAATAGATTGTTTGATGCTATTAAGCGAGTTCTGGCACAGAACTATGAATTGATTTATCTGGTTGATGCTTTGAATATTGCGCTGATATTTCTCTATCAACCCTTGGTTTTGAGGGTTGGTTAGAGTCTTCATTAGCTCAATATTGTAGTTAATTACATTTTGCTGATAACCCTCATCGTTGATCTTGTTTCCTTGAGAGTCTGTAGTGTTTCTGTAGTCAATGTAAGCCCTATACTTTGCCAAGCAATCTTGAATGAGCTGTGTCTGAGCTTGATCAAAAGTAACTTCACTTAGACCGAGCATTCGCTTGATCTCTTTGCTTAACTCATCAGGTTTCTGGCTAACATGCTGAATGTCGCCCTGACTAACATGCAGGTATGAGTAGACGTTCGCGGGTTGATTGAATTGTATCTCCGAGCCATCCCCTTGATTTAGCGTTATTGCTAAACCACCAGCATCCACAGTTCTTAAGCCCGGTGTAGCTGGGTTATTTGGGAACTTAGATCGAATAGAGTCTAACAGGATGCTTTTTCCTGTTCCTCGTCCTCCAATAATAGCAACCATGTTTTTGTTTAAAGGTAATGTTGCTGATTTAAACTGTAGAGGTTGATTTGGGAAAAGAGCCCCATCTAGTGTTATTGACTTGAAGTGAGGCTTTTGGAAGCATCTTTCTACAAAGTCATCCACTATTTGAACGCGCTCTTCTGGTTCGATAAGAACTTGTCTGAGTCCCTCAAATGTTGGTCTTGCTTTAACCCAAGAATATTGAGCTCCAATACCCTGCATCGAGTGGGCGTCTGAACATGAGAATACTGGTTTAGGTGGTAGGTCTGAGCCTCGATCAGTTAAAAAGAAGTTGCGATCTGCTACAGCGGAGCCAAAAATTAGATCTCCAAACTTATCAATCTCTTTGGCTAGTGCGAGAGAGCGACCTTCTTTCATGTTTGGTCTAAAACCACCATACCCGTTAGGGCATACAACGATTAAGTAATCGATACCTCGTTTCAGGTTTTGAGATAGATGCTCTTCAAGTTCGACATAATCAATTATGATCTCACCTACTTTAACATTGTGTTGTTGTAGGCTTGCTGGTTCACAGTAAATCGCACCGCTCATTAAAGTCGTGTTCTTTACTCTGAGTTTGGACATTACACCGTTGATTGTAGCTGTACTAAGGTGCTCGGCGAAAACACAGTGTATGTTGATAAACTCATTGTCTTTGTTTGGCTGGGAGATCCGAAACTCCAAGTTTCCTAGCACCTTGATATCGAAGCCATTACGATGAATAGCGTTACGAACTTCTTCTAGTTCATTGTCGGCAAAGTAGAAGTAATTAGTGATACCAACCAGTGACAATCCTGCTTCGTTTAGTTTGAGGGCATATTCATCGAGAGATGCACCACCGAATTGATTGTTTTGATGTGTAAGTGGGCTATGTATATGCAAGTCCCACTTGTTCCAAGTTGAGCCTATCATTTAGATCCATATTTGTGTGTTTAGTGACATTGCTACCAATTGTATACACAACTAAATGGTCTGACGTTGATCCAAATGACAGAATCATAACTTTCTATCTAGTATCAAAAAACACTCGTTAAACGATACTAGCTGAACAGTATCACCACTAGTATCATAAAAATAGCGTTGACACTAAATGATACTATCAGTATTATGATACTACGTTTTTGATACTAATACTGAGATACACAATGACTACTGGCCGCATCTTCGCTTACTGCCGCGTTTCTACTGTAGAGCAAACAACTGACAACCAAATTCTAGCTATCCGCAATGCTGGATATGACATTCAAGAAAGCAGAGTAATTTCTGAGACGGTATCAGGCAGTGTTAGGGCAATGGAACGTAAAGAGTTCAAAACTCTTATCGAACACAAGCTAGAAGCCGGAGATACGTTAGTTGTTTTGAAACTAGACCGTCTAGGTCGTGACAATATCGATGTACAGCAGACAATAGAACAACTAACAGCTAAGCAAATCAAAGTAGTCTCTCTCGACCTACCAGTATCAGACCTAAGCAGTGCTGAAGGTAAGCTTATGCTGCAAATGTTCTCAGCTTTCGCTGAATTCGAAAGAAACCGTATCAGAGAGCGTACTCAAGAAGGGCTTAATAGAGCGAAAGCTGAAGGTAAGAAGCTAGGTAGGCCAGCAGCAAAAGATACCACTGCAAATGTACAGCGATGCAAGTCTGAGGGATTGTCTCAAAGTGCTACAGCTAAAGAACTAAGTATCGGTATCGCAACAGTTAAGCGTCATTGGAATAAGTAAGAGAAAGCTAGGGTTACCTAGCTTCTTTCATTTCATACTCTTTCATCATTTCTTCAAACACCCTTGGGACGTACCCGTCCATAATCAGTTTGTCACGTAAAGCCGCATAACATGATTCATCTGATAGCTCATCGCTAGATACAATAGCTGTACCTTGAGGTGGGTTTGCTTTGAATATTGTTTTAGATGGCTCTGGCAATTCATCACAAAAGATAGTGCATTGAATATCAATAGGCTTATCTGTCTTCATCAACACGTATTCGTCTGCTTCCAACTCTGTTTGGGCTTGAAGACGGTTTACTCTCCATTTGATGTAGTAGTTCTTAGCATCTGAAGACACTCTTAAATCTGGAATTGATACGTTGTGATAGCTAGGTATGATGTGGGAGAACCTATCATTGTATTCTCTTTCTGCCTTAGGTTCTGGAGGGTACTTATTATCAGGTACTTTGATTGATAACTCTTTATGGCGTGGAATGGTGAGTTCTACAGAAACCCCACTAGCTAAGATACGGCTATCATTTGAGATGGCTAGGTAAAGAATTTCAGCCCCAGCCCACTCATTTAATACATCGGCTCGCTCTCGATATAAGCTCTTATTTACTTTATCACCAAAAGGAGAGCTTTGGATGGCCTGCATCGTCCGGAAAATGGAAGCGTGATGACCATAGATAGATTCATCAAATGTCGGTTCTTCTTGATCGGGAATACTATCTCTATCTGGTAGTGAGACTAATTGACCACGTATAGTGAACTCTGAATCTAGCTTCTCCTTATCACCATTACGCAGGAAGCAACTGAGTACAGGATACTTTGGAAGCTCAGCTTTCTTGGTGTCAATGAAGTCTTTACCAAGGGTTACAGTTACGTGATACACCATACCAGTAATGACAAGTAAGACGCCTACAGTGGGATCGCTTGACGCATTAAGAACAGAGCGAAGAATCTCTGACTTGCCTATGTACTCTTCGAATAGTGCCACTACAACAGCATGAAGAAAGTTAACCTGTGACTCGACTATAAGACCTATACCAGTAAGAACAACAGCCTTAGCTATAGTGTTGTAAGCCTTGGGTCTGATTAGGTTTAGAATACGCTCAGCTATATCTAGCCAACCATTTACTTTCTCTTGCATTGAGCCTCTATGACATCATGTTCAATTCGATGAATATAGATTACCCCAGAAAGAATGATTGATCACTTATTGTTCTATCGATAGCAAAGTGAGTTTGTCATTTCCCCTATAGGGAAACGACTTTCCCCACCCTGATGGTGCCAGACCCCAAGGTCACCCTATATACAATTCTTATACTTGCAACAGTCCATCTATCTTCTAGTTCAATCTATTACATCTTGATGCTACTCAGCGAGATAACTAATCTCACCTACCCCACCGAATTAGAGAGCTATACCTGTAATGAAAAAAACGAAATTTGTTGAGCTGCCGGAACATGTCATTGAACACCTGAAAAGCAAGTTTGATAAGGACTATGGCACATTAGCCATTGAGTACCTGGTACTGCTAGAGAAGCTTGGAAAGCAAACCGTATTAGCAACGGAGCTACCCAAGGGTGTCTATCCAAGTAGAGTACAAAAGGTACTTAGGCCCTACTTACGAGAGTGTGGTTATCGATTTGGGTACAGGAACTTGACACATGAGGTTGTTGTGTGGGGTTTTCTTAGAGCTTATTAGTTTGTCGTGACTATGATGAGTTGTTCTCTTGTGCTCATCTTACTTAATAATTTCTTATAGTAGTGTTTAATTACATAAAATAATTTTAAAATAAATCTGTAAGCTTTTGATATGTTTAGGTAAAACCTTATACTAAGGTGTCTTTTTCTTATCTGTTCTTGGTGGTAGATTGCGACTAGTTCATTCAGAGCTAGGAGGGCATTTTGAACAACGCATATCACCGATTTATAAGGCTTCCCAAGGAAGTTGTTAATGTCACACTCTTTGATCTCAAAAGAGCCAACTATGTTGATGCTCTAGATGTCTTTGAGTTCTTAACAAATCTTACCCATCACAACTCTTTCCAATCCAGAATGATTTATCAGAACGAGCTTCTTGGTATTCAGAGGCGTCTGAATAAAGTTCTACTGCCTCATGGCTACAAGCTGAAATCAAAGCAAGTACCTCTCGGCATTCAACGAGCACATAAAGTAAGTGCCTCCGAACGACGATGGGGCTTTGAAAGAATTACTGCAAGGCAGGTTGTTAACCAACTTATTGAGCGCTCTAGCTACGGTAAGTTAGTCGTGGAAGAAAGAAGAAAGCAAAAAGAAAAGGCATATCATCAAGCTGTTAAGCGTGTTTTGAACATGACGGTGGATGAATCAATGCTAAATGACTTTGGAAAGGAGATGGAAAGGTTTGATTTAGATAGCTGTCGCTCTATAGCAAGTGGAGCTATGTAAACCCTTAAAAAAGAAAAACCGCCTCAATGAGACGGTAATTTGTAGCCCGATGGAAACGGGCATAATCAGCAAGAACATTATATGGACATTAAACAGAAACTAAAGGCTTCTGTTGATTATTGGCTTCAAAGCATGGATTACGGAGAAGTCATGATGGCTTTCACGGTTCGTATAGAGCCGTATACATACCGATCAGCAGTAAACTCAGGTAACCCGATTGATTATCTAGCCAAGAACCTCAAACGTCATTTGAGAAAGGCTGGCATAGATACTAAGGATTTGTGGTTTTCTCTAGAGTTAAAGAAAACTAGTAACTCATTTAATCCGCATATACACGGCGGAATTCGGATTAAGGAAGGTCAGGAAAAGCAACTGTCGTCAGCATTACAAAGGTCTCTTGGCGAGACAAGAAAGAGCAATGCTGCAAGAAAGGTGAATACTACAGTGATGTATTCCGCTGACTGGATTACCTATGTTTTGAAGAGCATGAAAAAGACCGAGAAAGTGATAGGTAGGACACCTGTTTTTATGACGAACTATTTTCGTAATTTTCTCTCACAAACATTCGGTAAACTCTTATACTAGAAAAATGCTCGGAGCCCTTGGTATCAATGGTTTCGAGCGTTTTTTCAAAGAATTTGTCTAGTTATACTAATAATTCTATCTATAGTGCCTTCTCAAAGGCTTAAAACAACGACTAAAAACACCCGACACCGATTAAATGCCGTCCTAAGATTCGCACCTCACTACACAAAGAGGATGAAAAAATGAGAAATGCGATTATTGGTTTAGCTGGGGCGGCAATTCTATCTGGTTGCGCTAACCCTATGGTTGAGCAGTATCGAACCGACACAACAAAACCCATTATCATCACTGATTACTATCAAGCTTACCCAAACAGTGCTGGCGGCGTTAAGGTTTATCTGACAGCTTTCAACATGACAGATAAGCCTATTAAGTACTTCGATTTCTGGACAAAGCATTATGACCGAGTTGGAGAGCTTCAATCTGACGATATCACCGGAGATACTTCAAAGGGCTATCGGTTTACGGGCCCATATCTGAAAGAGAAACCAATGTCCGGCAATTTCGGTCCATCGTTCTATGATTTTGGAGCTAACTGTATGGCTTTAGATAGAGCCGAGGTGACTTACATGGATAACACAAAGCTGGTTCTTAGTGGTGAAACGCTTAAGAACGTTATCGTAGCCAAGGGTATAAACTGCCGGAACTTGATGAACCGATAATCACTATGTAGTTGTGGGTAACAGAATCGTTATTTAAAAGCTCTCAAGCAATCTGAGAGCTTTTTTGCACTTAAAAGCTATAACGAGTCATCTCAATGTGTAAAAGCGTCTCAGAAGATCGCTCAGATCGTTTTAGAGCTATATCTGAGTTAGTTCTTAGCTATTTTCTCTCTCAATGAGAAAACAATGCTCCCCTTTCACTATCAAAATGCGTTCATCATCTAGCTGGTGGATAGTTAGATCCTCAATGTCAAAAAGCACCTCAGTTTTATGAGACATTAAGATATCTGCTGCGGTATTCAAATCCATATTAAGTCAGTTCCTATACAAATGATTTGTGCTCATTATCTTGAATATCATTTATATGTCGATGCTTCACCAGTGACTTAACCATAAGTAATTAAAAGAAAAATAAGTCACTGGTGACTGAACTGATCACGGTTTGTACTGGTTTGATCAATTACTGATCAGTCAGTCATTAGAAGAGTAGATCTTGATTGATCATTGAAGTGAATCTGTAGATAGTCGCGCGTGATGCTGAAGTATTTCATTTTCAGCAGATACAAAAAAACCCGCTAGTGATGCGGGTTTCCTGTCACAAGAAAGAGCTGCAACTCGTTCTTGTGGATTGGTAACAGTTCACACCTGTCACCAGTTGCCCAAGAGATCAATCTGGGCTTGTTCGGAAGTGTCCAACAACCGAACGAGTCGGATTAAATCATTTATGGGCTACGAATGGCAATAGATTGTTCTTATATCAAGAGCTAAGAGATCATTTAATGTCCGAATCAGTTCAAGAAACACCTCAAGTACGCCACCACAATCAGCTAATCAAACATCTATCTATAATCTCCCCAGTAGGAAAGCAAGAGCGCACAGCTCTTGATGTTGCAATTCGTATTGCTTCTTTTTTCAATCCATCAAAGGGTTGTGCTTACCCATCTACCCAACGCATAGCTGCGGAAATGGGAATCCATCGAAACACTGTTACCAATGCAACAAAGCTCTTGGTGCAAGTAGGCTTGCTATCTAAAACAGACTCAAACAAGCAGACTAAGCGAGAGCTGAGAAACGGCGATGTTGATATCAAGGGTGCTAAGTTCCAGAACAACCGCTACTCGTTCAATTTCGAGCTTATAAAGCAACTTGCTTTTCAGTCGTTAAAGTCATTTTTGTGCACGCAGAAACGCTCAAAATTGTGCACTAACAGTTCTTCTACGAAGAACAGATCTAAAAACACAGACAACGCTAAGCGTAGTAATACAATTTTTGATTTAGTTCTAAGTGCTATCAAGCAAGAGCAATCACACCAGCAGAAGCGTAGAGATGCACACAAGCAAGCTGCGCTAGCTAAGTATCAAAAGAAGCATGTAACACCAACTCTCCCGACTGAAGAGCAGTATCAAGCTCAATTTGAACAAGAGAATGTTCAGCTAGAGACTCACAAGCAGACGGTAGCGAGAAACGAATCAGCTTCTGGCTTTGCAAATGGGTTCTTTGCATTCATCGGTGAGACAGCAGCAACTCTCAAACGTGGTGGGATAAAAGGAATTCAATACAGAGGTTTGAAACGAGCAATTGAAATTCGAGTATCACAGATTTATTCAGAGTCAGGGGATATTGAATATACATTGGTTGAAGAGCGTCTAAAAACTAACTGGGGTGATACCAGTTACAGCAAGCTATTTCTTGGGCCGCCGGGAACCGGGAAGACCATGCTGGCCTCAAGGCTGTGTGATTTGCTGCCGCCAATGTCTATTACCGAGGCGATGGAAACCGCCTCCGTTGCGTCGCTGACCCAGCAGCACATTCACGAAGGCAATTGGCGTCAGCGCCCTTTTCGCACCCCTCATCACTCCAGCTCGATGGCGGCATTGGTTGGCGGTGGGTCTGTCCCCCGTCCCGGCGAGATCTCCCTGGCCCATAACGGGCTCCTCTTCTTGGATGAAATGCCGGAGTTCGAGCGCAAGGTACTGGATTCTCTGCGTGAACCGCTTGAGTCCGGTGAGATAGTGATCTCCCGTGCCACCAGCAAGACCACTTTTCCGGCTCGGTTCCAGCTGATCGGGGCCTTGAATCCGAGCCCGACTGGCTTTTACGAAGGCAACCAGTCGCGTACCAACCCCCAAGCCATTCTGCGCTACCTAAGCCGCTTGTCAGGTCCGTTGCTGGATCGCTTCGATATGTCGATTGAGATCCCGGCTCTGCCTCGGGGAACACTGGCAGACGGCGGCGATCGGGGTGAGCCCAGCAAAGTGATCCGCGAACGGGTATGGGCTGCCAGAGAGGCGATGGTTGAGCGCAGTGGCCGGGTCAATGCCCTGCTGGGAACCCGAGAGCTGGATATCTTCTGTAAGCTCGACAAGCAAGATGCAGAATTTCTCGAAACGGCGCTGCATCAGCTTGGCCTGTCTATCCGCGCTTATCATAGGATCATCAAGGTGGCGCGGACCATTGCCGATCTGGCGGGCACTGAGGTGATTGAACGGAAACACCTTGCCGAAGCGCTGGGCTACCGGGCGATGGATAGGCTATTGCGCCAGTTGACTGCGCAGGCCGTATAGCGGGTGAACTGTTCCTTGAAGAGGAGAGATAACAAAAAAGGCCCGTTGGGCCTTTTTGTCTTGGAATGTGTATGTACTGAGCAGGTTTACTTGGTCAGCAGGTAGTTGACCAGCTCAAAGTACTCGTCGACAGATTTGACTTTGCCGGCTTCCACTAGGTATTTGTTGTTGACGATGATCGCCGGTACGCCAGTCAGGCCGCTGTCCTGGAACGCTTTGTTGAAGCGGTTGACCATCGAGTTAACAGCGAAGCTGTTGAAAGCACCATCGAAGTCTTCTGCGCTAACGCCTTCGTCGAGGAAGATCTGGCGTAGTTCGTTATCGTTGCGCGGTGGCTTCTGCATGTCATGGATGCGGCCGAACAGCACTGGCACCATTTTGTCTTCCACACCCAGTACCACAGAGGTCGCGTAGGCCTTGCTCATTGATTTGCCCATGTTGCCGCCCATGAACGACACGTGGTTTTTCTGCAGCTTGGCATTGTCCGGCAGGTTTTTCTTCAGCTGCTGGATGATTGGCTCGAAGCTATTACAGTGCGGGCAGTAGAACGAGAAAAACTCGGTGACCACTGGGCTGCTGGATTTAGGCAGCTCAAGGACTTTGTAGTATTCCCCTTCGGTAAACTTCGCCGCCTGTACAGACAGCGACAGTAGCGCCACGCTGGCAAATGCTAGGATTTTCTTAAACATGGATCAATTTACTCCCTTAAAGCAAAGGTCTGAAATAACGAGGTTATTTCCCTGTTGTTGTGATTAGTATTATTACCATTGCGGCATCAGTTGCAATGGCGGTTCCTGCAGGGCTGCCAGCTGCTCCTTGAATGCCAACACTTGGCCTTCCCAGTATTTGGCATCGGCAAACCATGGAAATGCCTGCGGGAAAGCAGGATCTTCCCAGCGGCGGGTTAGCCAAGCCATGTAATGTACCATTCTAAGACCGCGCAAAGGCTCGATCAGTTGCAACTGTTTTTGATCGAAGTCGGCAAATTCACTATAGGCTTCCAAGATGGTGTCGAGCTGGGCCAACTGATCATGGCGTTCGCCGTTGAGTAACATCCACAGGTCTTGGACTGCCGGGCCGTTGCGGGCATCGTCCAAGTCGACGAACAGCGGGCCGTCACGCCATAGGATATTACCCGGGTGGCAGTCACCATGAAGGCGGATAGATTGCCAGTCGTTGTGCCATTGCTGTTCAAGCTCGCGGATCAGGGTATCGAGATCGGCAAAAAAAGCATGCTTGAGGTGCTCGGGGATCATCGTCGATTGCTCGAGGACCTGACGGGGCTGGTAGAGGTACTCTTCCAGGCTGATAGTCGGGCGGTGCGCAAAGGTGGTGCGCTGGCCGACCCGATGGATCCGGCCAAGAAAGCGGCCAACCCATTCCAGTTGATCAAAGTTGTCGACCTCGAACTGGCGTCCTCCCATGCTCGGGAATAATGCGAGGCGATGGTTTTGGAACGGATGGAGAGTACGTTTATCGATGGCAATCGGGGCTGCCACGGGAATTTCTTGTTCGGCTAGTTCCAGCGTGAACTGATGCTCTTCGTCAATCTGTTCGTCGGTCCAGCGCTGGGGGCGATAAAACTTGGTGACATAGCGGGCACCGTCTTCGGCGACAAACTGGTAAACCCGGTTCTCGTAGCTGTTGAGCGGTAGCAGGCCGGATTCAGCACGGATGCCGATGCTATCGAGGGCATCCAGCAACAGGTCTGGGTTGAGATCGGCAAAGTTGAAGCCGTGTTGTTGTGTCATCGTGACTTTCCACTAGGTACAGATAGTACGCAATTATAACATCATAATAAGAAAGGGCCTTTTATGGCCCTTTCTTTACACTCTTTTTCATTTAATTGAACAATGGGTTTAGCGCAGCTCGCCGATGAATCGGCTCTCGGTATGGATCTGGCTACCGTCGCTCTCCCGGGTCAGGGTAAAGGTGATATCGGCAATATTACCCTGCAGCAGATATGGGTCGACGCCGAGGCTGACTGGCAGGGTAAAGATTTCCCCTGCCTCGACATTGATTTGCTGCGGGCCGTACCACTCGATCTCCTCGATACCGCTGACGGCCAGGGTATAGCGGGTATCTTGCTGGGTTTTGTTCAGGATTTTGAGGGTATAGGTATTTTCCACCAAGCCCTCATTGTTTACCCGGAACAGCTGGCTGCGGTCGCGGATCACATCCAGTCCCATTGGCTGCACCGAAGCGAGCAGATAGAAAAACAGGCCGATCATCGCCACCATCACACCGCCATAGCCAATCAGCTTTGGACGCATGATGTGGGTGCTATGGCCTTCCAGTTTATGCTCGGTGGTATAACTGATCAGGCGTTTGTCATAACCCATGCGATCCATGGTCTCGTCACAGGCATCGACACAGGCGCCGCAGTTGATGCACTCATACTGCAGGCCGTCACGGATATCGATGCCGGTCGGGCACACCTGCACGCACAGGTTACAGTCGATACAGTCACCAAGGCCAAGTGCTTTGGGGTCTTTCTTGCGCGGCCTTGGACCACGGGCTTCGCCGCGTTCTACATCATAGCCGACAATGTAGGTGTCCTTGTCGAACATCGCCGACTGGAAGCGGGCATAAGGACACATGTGGATACAGACTATCGAGCGCATCCAGCCAGCATTGGCATAAGTACAACCGGTAAAGAACAACACCCAGAAGCCGGCCCAGAAGCTGGTCCCGAAGGTGAAGAAGTCGACTACCAGAGATTTGATCGGCAGGAAGTAGCCGACAAAGGTCAGCCCGGTGGCAAGGGCAACGGCAAGCCAGGCAATATGCTTGAGGACTTTGCGGCCGATGAGCTTGGCTGTGGGCTTGATACTGTCCTGTTTGCGGCGCTTGTTGGCTGGTCCCTCGAGCTTTTCTTCAAACCAGATATAGATGAAGGTCCAGACTGTCTGGGGACAGAAATAGCCACACCACACCCGGCCGAGGAAAGTAGTGACGAAAAACAGGGCAAAGGCGGCAATCATGAACAGGGTCGCCAGCAAGGTGAGATCTTGCGGCCAAAGGGTGGTACCGAAAAAGTTGAACTGTTGCTGGCCGATATCGAGCAGGATTGCCTGGCGGTCGCCGTAGGGGATCCACGGCAAGCCCATGAACAGCAGCATCAGCAGCCAGCCCATGCGCCGTCTCAGTTGTTGATATACCCCTTTGGCGGCACGGACATAGATCCGGTTGCTTGGGTTGAATCGATCGCTACCCCCTTTGTGGGTCTTGGGGTTGAACGTCGGCGGGGTGACATCCTTTATCTTGATTTTCTCTTGGGTCATGACATTACTTTCCTTGGATGCTGCTTCACAGGCAGCGGCAGCCAGTACTTTGCCGGCCGGTACGTTTTAATTGTAAGAGATTGGTAAATAAATGTTACGAGGGGGAGTATATCCTAGCCGCGTGGAGGAGTACGCTAGCAAGGTCATAATTTAGGCAACAGATACCCGAGAGTGTGAGGTGGCAAGTACTAAGCCGTTGAGAGATAGATAAAAGAAGGCGGGGGAATTAATGCTGGACCATGGCGGCCCAGCAAATGGATCACTTGATGATGCCGCGAGCGCGTAAGATGGCAGTCTTGAAGTCGTCTTCGCAATCCTTGGCTATACCCGGGATCATCTCCTGCTTCTCGCTGTTGCGCATCTTCAGGTGGTAAATCAGGACGTCGTCGGTCAGATCTTCCAGTTTGCCCTCGAACTTGGCTTCTTCGGCCAGTTTCAGCAAGAACTGAACCAGGTTCATATCCGGCTCTTTGAGCCACTCAGGGTGAATAAGCTCGATCATTTCATTGACGCGATGGGTCTTCATAACAACTCCACTTAGTAAAGGCTGATTAACTTTATAGTCATATTTTTATTGTGGGTAACGTTATAACAAAGCTGGCACGGATACAAATAGCTGGATGGAAATAAAAGGGCAACCCGAAGGCTGCCCTGAACACTTGCTTTGAGCTACGCGGCTTTTTCGCTGCGGGTGATGACATCAGCCGATTGCGTAGCTGGGGTCACAGGCAGGGATTGAACAGCGGTTTTGGTTGTTTTGCTTTTTAGCGTTGGGGCGTGCGAGGTACTGCGCAGGCGTGATGGACTGCGAGGTGTGCTGTACCTGACGAACGAGGCTGGGCGCATGATTTACCTATTAGTCAGGCGCTTCCGTGGCCAGAGTGAATACATTATTTCCGCATCTGTGTTGTTGGCTGGGCCGTTCCTCTGCGGGAATAAAATAGTGTTTAATTTTCGCGGCGAGAATAGCAACAACCTATGATTAAGTCGAGTGATATTTGACCATGGCAAAAGTATTTACCTCTCATTTATTACCCGTGCTTGCAAGCGAATTGTTACCTGTCTCGTCATCTGTGAAGATAAGCCGTTTATCTGGTGCCGCTTTGTGGTCTAATGCAGCCTTGCTGGCAATAAGCGCCTGCCGAACACAGAGAGGCAGGACGATAACAACAGCCTCTGGAGGGAGTTAATGGATCACGATCAGCAGCGACGGGTCACCAGCCGTAACTTGTCATATAAACTGGCAGAATCAATCGGACAGCAGATCTTGCGTGGCGAAACGGCACCGGGCGATATTTTGCCAGGTGAAGTCGAGCTGGGAGAAATGTACGGGGTGAGCCGGACCGCAATTCGCGAAGCGATCAAAATGTTGGCGGCCAAGGGGATGGTACTGCCCCGCCCGCGTATCGGTACCCGGGTACTGCCGAAGCGAAACTGGAATTATCTCGATCAGGATTTGCTGGCTTGGCTTAATTTCGAACAGCATGGTGAGCTGGTGGCTGAATTCCAGCGGGTCAGAATTTCCCTTGAGCCAGAGGCTGCCGCCCTGACCGCCCTCAATGCCAATGATGCTGATCGCGAAGAGTTATGCAGCCTGATGGCAGAAATGCATGCTCTGGGTGAGAAATTTGATAAAGAGCGCTGGGTGGAAGTGGATACCCGCTATCATCAGCTGATTTACTTTGCCTCGGGCAACCATTTCATCAGCCCGTTTGGTAACTTGTTCAAGGCGGTATTCGAGAGTTACTTCAGGGTGATCACCCGGGAGAAGCTGCTCAAGCTTGAACTGCACCAGAAAGTGGTCGACGGCATCATGGCCCGCGATCCGGAAGCGGCCAGACAGGCCACCATTGAATTGTTGCGCTAGAGAGAAAACGAAGCTGAGGCTTCGTTTTTTTGTTTGTGCACCAGATCGCCTAGTCTCCCCTTGCAGCCGCACAGTGTTCACTGCAATATAAGTATCATTTCATATTGAAAGTGCGCATTTGGTCGTAGTGCCCATGCGTATGCAGCAAAGGAGATGCTCTGATGTCATTATTCCGCAAAAGCTTGGCCAGCCTGGGTATTGGCTCGGCCCGGGTCGATACTGTGCTGCCGCAAGGCGTACTGATCCCCGGTGAGCCCCTGGAAGTTGATGTGCAGGTCCATGGCGGTAAAGTGGAGCAGCAGATCGACAATATTTACCTGTTCCTGTGTTGCCACTACGAAGAAGAAGTGGAAACTAGCCGGGGAGACAGTCAGCACCGCAAGGAAAAAGTCACCCAGACTTGCCGTTTGGCTGAATGGTCGCTGCCCTACTCGTTTGTTATCGGTGCCAACGAAGAACGCCATTTCGACGTCAGTTTGGCGTTGCCTTTCAATACCCCTATTACCATTGGCGATTCCCACGTCTGGCTCGAAACCCATCTCGATATGCCGCTGGCTTTTGATGCCAAGGACAAAGATCTGCTGACTGTCCGGCCGGATCCGTTGTTGGATGGCGTGTTCTCGGCACTGGAGTTGGCCGGTCTTCGGATCCGCCAAGTGGAATGCGAGGCCGCCAAGGGCTTTGAGCTGCCGTTTGTCCAGGAGTTTGAGTTTGTGCCGGTATCCGGCCCTTACCATGGCCGCTGGCGCGAGTTGGAAATAGTGGTATTCCGTGGTGAATCGGGGCTGCAGATGTGGTTTGAGATTGATCGCCGCCAGCGTGGTTTCAGTGGCATGCTCTCGGGCCTGCTAGGCCGGGGAGAGCTCGAACGATATTGCGAGATCCCGGCGAGTTTACACCCGCAGCAGGCGGGCGAACGGGTTTTGGCTTTTTTAGATCAAACAACCTAGCGAATTGATTTTTGTTGTTCTGACGGCGAAATAAGAACGATTCACAAAAAACACCTATTTCAGCTTACACCTGTAAGCTAAATGTGCCATACTGCTAATATATTGAGCATAAACTCTATATTTAGGATGACAGTAATGGCGGAGCAGTTGGCAACAGAATCGGGGTATTCGGTCACAGAAGAGGTGGCAAACAGTATCAGCCATGGCCTTGGCATGGTGTTTGGTATTGTCGGCTTGGTCTTGCTGCTGATGCAGGCAGTCAGCCACGGTGCCGACGCGTTGAGTATTACCAGTCTGAGTATCTATGGGGCCAGTATGATTTTGCTCTATCTGGCCTCGACGCTTTACCATGCCATCCCGTTTGAGCGGGCCAAGCGGGCACTGAAGACCTTTGACCATTGTGCTATCTATCTGCTGATAGCCGGTACCTATACTCCATTTTTGCTGATCACCCTGCGTACCCCGCTAGCCATTACCCTAATGGCTGTGATCTGGGCCATCGCGCTGATCGGCATCGTACTCAAGATCGCTTTTGTCTATCGCTTCAAGCGACTGTCACTGGCGACCTACCTGACCATGGGCTGGCTGTCACTGATAGCGATCTATCCTCTGGCGATGACCTTGGCGGCTGGCGGTTTGGTTTTGCTGGCAGCTGGTGGCATCGTTTACTCAATTGGTGTGGTGTTCTACGTCAACAAGCGCATTCCCTACAATCATGCGATTTGGCACTTGTTTGTGTTGGGTGGCACCGTCTTACATTTCCTGGCGATCTATTTCTACGTCAAGCCAGTCTAACCATGTAAGAGAGCATTACGTTTGCCCCAATAAAAAAGAGAGCCGGTTGGCTCTCTTTGGCTCTCTTTGGGTTTCTATGGCTGTGGCTGACTAGTTGCGCCAGAAAGCAGGGAAGAACACCACCAATACGGTCAGGATCTCCAGCCTTCCCATCAGCATACCAAAGCTCAGAGTCCATTTGGCCAGATCCGGCAAGGTAGCAAAGTTGCCGGTTGGGCCTATCACATCCCCCATCCCTGGACCAACATTGGCGACAGCGGTAACGGCACCGGTGATGCTGGTGATCGCATCCAGTCCCTGCATACCGAGCACAGCGGCCACCACCACGATGGTCAGGACAAAGGTCAGGGCAAAGGCAACTACCGAACGAACGATACCATCGGTGACCGGCCGGCCGTTGTAGCGCTGGATGAAAACACCCGACGGGTGGATCAGCTGCATCATCTGCTTGCGCAGCAAGGCGAAAGCGACCTGGAAACGGAAGATCTTGATCCCCCCGGCGGTCGAGCCCGAACAGCCACCGACTAGCATGATGAAGGCAAAGATGATCGTCGGGAAAGGTCCCCAGGCGGTGAAATCATCGAGGCCGAAGCCGGTAGTGGTGACCACCGAGATGATGTTGAACAGTGAGACCCTAAAGGCATCGATAAAGCGGTAGTCCAACTGCCAGGTCAACCACAGTGCGACGGCAAGTCCGGCGCTGAACACCAACATGGTAAAGCCTCTTACCTGGGCATCGCTTAGCAGGGTGCGGGCTTCGCGCTTGCGCAAGGCCTGGACGAACAGCAAGAACGGCAGGCCGCCGGCAAACATGAAGACTATCGCCACCCAATGGGCACTGTTGGAGAAATGGTTCATCGAGCCGTCCGAGGTCGAGTAGCCTCCGGTCGACAGCGTGGTAAAAGCATGGTTGATGGCATCGAAGGTGTTCATGCCAGTCAGCAGGTAGCCGAGGAAACACAGCCCGGTCAGGCTGAGATAGACATTGACGATGTTCTTGGCCACGCTCTTGGTCCGCGGCGAGCTTTTATCCGACCAGTCGGACGACTCGGTCTGGAACAGGCGCATACCACCGACATTGAGCATCGGCAAGATAGCCACCCCCATCACGATAAAGCCGATCCCGCCAAGCCACTGCAGGGTGGAGCGCCACAGCAATATACTCGGGGCCATATCATCCAATCCGCTGAGTACCGTCGAGCCGGTGGTGGTGATCCCCGACATGGTCTCGAAGTAGGCATCGGTGAAGCTGATATGGTTGATAAAGACGAACGGCAAGGCCGCAAAGGCACTGGCAATGGTCCATACCAGGGTGGTGATCATAAACATATCACGCACCCCGAGCTTGAACTCGCTGGTACGGCCGAATGTCAGGCACAGGAAGGCCACCACATGGGTGATGATGACGGCAGTGGCGAAGTCGATAAAACCCTCGGTCCCGGTGGCGAAGGCCACCAGGGTCGGGACATACATGAACAGGGCGATCTTGGATAAGACCAGCCCTATCACGAACAGAATGGGACGAAAGTTAACCATGATGGCTGCTACAGGAAGAACGGACTAGGTTGGAACAGGCGTTCGACGTCTGGGATATATTTCTTATCGACCAGGAACATTACCACGTGGTCGTTTTGTTCGATCACGGTACGGTCATGGGCGATAAGCACTTCTTCACCGCGGACAACCGCGCCGATAGTGGTGCCTGGTGGTAGTTTGATGTCACCTACCGCCTTGCCGACCACCTTGGAGGTTGTCGAGTCCCCGTGGGCAATGGCCTCGATGGCTTCGGCAGCGCCGCGGCGCAACGAGGATACGTTGACGATATCGGCCTTTCGCACGTGGGTCAGCAGTGCCGAGATGGTGGCTTGCTGTGGCGAAATCGCAATATCAATGGTACCGCCCTGGACCAGATCGACATAGGCCCCGCGCTGGATCAGTACCATGACTTTCTTGGCCCCCATACGCTTGGCCAGCATGGCAGACATGATGTTGGCTTCGTCATCATTGGTGACGGCAATGAACACGTCGATTTGCTCGATATGCTCTTCGCTCAGCAACTCCTGATCGGACGCGTCACCGCAGAATACGATGGTGTTCTCCAGCATTTCCGATAGGTTCTCGGCCCGCTCGGGATTACGCTCGATCAGCTTGACGCTGTAGTTTTGCTCCAAGCGGCGGGCGAGGCCGGCACCGATGTTACCGCCACCGACAATCATCAGGCGTTTGTAGGGTTTTTCGAGACGCTGCAGCTCACTCATCACCGAGCGGATATGGTTGCTTGCCGCCACGAAGAAGACTTCGTCATCGGCTTCGATAATGGTGGTACCACGTGGTCGGATCGGCCGGCCCTGGCGGAAAATCGCCGCTACCCGGGTATCGACATGGGGCATATGTTCGCGCAGTGCTGACAGGGCATTACCGACCAGTGGGCCGCCATAATAAGCTTTTACTGCAACCAGGCCGACTTTGTCTTCGGCAAAGCCAACGACCTGCAAGGCTCCCGGGTACTCGATCAGGCGTTCGATATAACCGGTCACTAGCTCTTCCGGGGCGATCAGGTGATCGACCGGTACGGCATCGGACTGGAACAGTTGGTCCTTTTCCTTGAGGTACTCCGGCGAGCGGATACGTGCCACCCGGTTTGGGGTGTTGAACAGGGTAAAGGCGATCTGGCAGGCGATCATATTGGTTTCATCGGAGTTGGTGACCGATACCAGCATGTCGGCATCCTGTGCCCCGGCTTCGCGCAGGGTGCGGGGATGGCTGGCAAAGCCCTGCACGACACGCAGATCATACTTATCTTGCAGCTCGCGCAGGCGCTCTGGGTCCTTATCGACGATAGTAATATCGTTGTTCTCGCCAACCAGGTTTTCGGCAAGGGTACCGCCGACCTGTCCGGCTCCGAGAATGATAATTTTCATAGCATATGCCTGATTAATAGAATCGTTGTAGGTTACTACGCTTCGGGATAAGGGTCATGCAGAACTCTGCTCATTTAGAATAACTTAGTTTTCAGCGATAGAAAGCGAACACGCTGAATTACCCGCTTAACGTCCCGAAATGTGAACAAAAAAACGGAACTTGATAATCAAGTTCCGTTGTTGGTTAGTTAGCGCGCTTTACGCATAACGGCATAGTAGAAGCCGTCCATATCCTGTTCGCCAGGTAATATCTGGCGGCCGGGTTGCTCGCTATCGCTGCCGATCAGTTCGGCATCTGTTGTGCGTGCCAGGAACGCTTTGACCTGCTCGCTGTTTTCCTGCGGAGTAATAGAGCATGTCGCATAGACCAAGGTGCCGCCCGGTTTTAGCTGCTGCCACATCGCATCGACGATTTCAGACTGCAACTGGGCCAGGGCATCGATGTCATCGGCGCGGCGCAGCCACTTGATATCCGGGTGGCGGCGGATCACGCCGGTGGCCGAACAAGGCGCATCCAACAAGATGCGGTCGAACTGCTCGCCCTGCCACCATTGATCCGGGTAGCGTGCATCGGCACACAGCACCTGGGCGGTCAGGTTTAGGCGCTGCAGGTTGTCATGCACGCGCTTGAGGCGGTTGTCATCACAGTCGATCGCAACCACTTGGGTATCCGGCTGGCGCTCCATGATATGGGCAGTTTTACCGCCGGGTGCGGCGCAGCAATCGAGGATCAGTTCGCCGGCCTGTGGCTGGAGGTATTCCACTGATAATTGGGCGGCTGCATCTTGCACTGATACCCAGCCATCGGCAAAGCCCGGCAGCTTGTTGACATCGCAGGGTGCATGGAGCTTGAGGGCATCCGGGGCTTCTGGGTGGATATCGGTATCGATACCGGCTTCGTCCAGTAGGGCGCGGTAGGCATCACGGGTGTGGTGCTGGCGGTTGACCCGCAGCCACATAGGCGCCTTGGTATTGTTGGCGGTGGTGATGCTATCAAGTTGCTCCGGGTAGCTGGCTTTTAGCAGCTTGAGCAACCAACCCGGGTGACCGTAGCGACCGGCATCATGGCTGGTGGCTTGTTCATCAAGGCTTTCTTGCTGGCGTTGGTAATTACGCAAAATGGCATTGATCAGGCCACGCAGTTGCGGCTTTTTCAGGTTCTTGGTGGCATTGACCGTCTCGGCGACCGCGGCATGGGCCGGGATGCGCATGTAACCCAGCTGGTACAGGCCAACAAGAATAAGGTGGTGGAAGACTCTCTGTTTGCCTTTGAGCGGCTTGTCCATCAGCTGCTGGGTAATCGACTCAAGGCGTGGCAGCCAGCGCAGGACACCGTAGCAGATCTCCTGGAGCAGCGCATGGTCACGCTCTTTGATATCTTGTTGGGCAGCCGGCAGTGCGGTAGAAAGAGACTGGCCCTGATCAACCACTTGATAGATAACCTTGGCTGCTGCAGCTCTTACGTTCATGCAGATTTCCTGATGTGTTGACCTACGTCCATTGCATTATTGTCATGGCAGTAGGTTGAAAAAAGTAAGGCCAGTGCAAGCACTGGCCCTTGGAGGGTTACAGTACCGTGCCGGGTTCGAACCACTCGCGGCGCGAGTTCAGCAAATCCTGTGCCTTCATCGCTTTTTTGCCAGGCGGCTGGAGCTCGGTCAGGCGCAGTGCCCCTTGGCCGGTAGCGACCAGGATCCCCTGCTTGTCGGCTGCCAGAACCGTTCCCGGTGCTTTGCCCTGGTTATCGGCCTCAACATTGGCTTGCCAGACTTTGACGTTCTGCTCGGCAACCACAAAGTAGCTCACCGGCCACGGGTTGAAGGCGCGGATGCAGCGCTCGATATGCTCAGCATCATCGGCCCAGTTGATGCAGGCCTCTTCTTTGCTCAGCTTCTTGGCGTAGTTGGCTAGTGCGTCATCCTGTTTTTCAGGAGCAGCTTTGCCCTCGGCAATATCAGCAAGGCAGTCGACCAAGGCAACAGGGCCAAGCTCGGCCAGCTTTTCGTACATCGATGCGCTGGTATCGCTAGGCTCAATCGGCAGGGTGGCAATCTTCAGCATATCACCGGTATCTAGGCCGATATCCATCTGCATTATGGTCACGCCCGTTTCGGCATCACCGGCCCAGATTGAGCGTTGGATAGGCGCAGCGCCACGCCAGCGTGGCAGGATAGAGCCATGGACATTGATACAACCTAGTTTCGGTGTATCCAATACTGCTTGCGGCAGAAGCAGGCCATAAGCGACAACGACCATGATATCTGCGTCCAGATCAGCGAGTTGCTGTTTGGCTTCATCTGACTTGAAGTTTTCCGGTTGGTAAACCGGGATATCGTGCTCAAGCGCGATATTCTTGACCGGGCTGGCAGTCAGTTTTTTACCGCGACCCGCCGGACGGTCTGGTTGGGTATACACCGCAATAACATCGTGCTCCGAAGACAATAACGCCGCCAGGTGACGGGCGGCGAAATCCGGAGTACCAGCAAAAACAATTTTCAAAGGTTTGCTCAAGGTAGCGTCCTTAAATCTGGTGGGCGAATTAAGCGTTATTCGCGTGTTTTTCGTTGAAGCGCTTGATTTTGGCCAGCTTGTCCTGGATACGCTTACGTTTCAGCGGTGACAGGTAATCAACAAACAGCTTGCCTTCAAGGTGGTCAAGCTCATGCTGGACACAGATGGCCAGTAGGTCGTCAGCATCAAACGTGAACTCTTCACCATCACGGTTTAGGGCTTTAACGGTTACTTCAGCTGCGCGTGGCACAAGAGCACGGGCACCCGGTACCGACAGGCAGCCTTCCTCAATGCCGTCTTCACCGCGCTTTTCGATAATTTCTGGGTTGATCAGTACCATTGGCTCATTGCGCTCTTCCGACAGGTCGATCACCACGATGCGCTGGTGGAAGTCCACCTGAGTTGCCGCCAGGCCGATCCCTTCTTCGTCGTACATGGTTTCCAGCATGTCATCGACAAATTTCTGGATCTCTGGGGTCACGGCTTCAACAGGCTTGGCAACGGTGCGTAGGCGCTCGTCAGGGAATGTTAATACTTGCAATAAAGACATAGATACTCGTTTTAAAAGACAGTACTGATAACAGGGATCGTTTAATTGTTCTAATTCTAGTCATTTTATAAGCCAAATCATAGTACCCCGTTGCAGTCACTTGGTGCTTGGGTGCTGTGTGACTGCTAGGCCCGGCGCTTCAACAGCTTGCAACAATAGCGCCGGAAAAGTGAAGCAGGCCGAAAACTCCGGGATAACTGGTGTGGTGAGCTGGACTCATCAAAGGCGCAGTGACAGCCTGACAAAATAGCTTGGCTGTTGTGTGGCTTGGCGGTTATAGGGGGAGCGATGAAAAAATTGAAAACGGCAATGTGCCAATGCGGGCTGATAATGGCTATCGCCGGTATCAGTATGGGGTGGCAGGCCCAGGCGACAGAGCTCAATGTGATAGAAGGCGCACCATCAGTCTACACCGTGAAAAAAGGGGATACACTTTGGGATATTGCCGGGTACTACCTTGCCAGCCCGTGGCGTTGGCCCGAGCTATGGCAAAGCAATCGCAGTACGGTTGCGGATCCCCATTGGATATATCCCGGTGATCAGCTTTACCTCCATTGGGTCGATGGCCAGCCTCGCCTGCTGCGCAAGCCTCACAAGCATTTGTCACCCAAAGCGATAGTGACTTCCAAGCCAGTGACTACATTACCGGCGCAATTATTGTTGCCGTATCTTGCTGAAGATAAGCTGCTGACTAGCAAAGAGGTACAGCATCTCCCCCATGTGATCGGCGATAGTCGTGCACAGGGTTATATTCCCCGCGGAGAAACGATCTGGGTAGATACGCCTTTAATAAAAGGAGACAAGTGGGGGATTTTTCGTCCCAAGCAACAGTTGCAACGTGAGTTGGCATCGGGCGAGATCACAGAGGTGTCTATTTTGAAAGAAGTGGCACGGGGGGAGGTCGTGGCCGTAACGGAAACTACCAGTGCCGTGCTGCTGACCGATGCCAAAAGAGAGGTGATGCCCAATGATATCCTCCTGCCAGCTCCTTTGCCTCCCAGCATGGCTGCAATGAGCTTTACCCCCTCTCCTTACCCTGAGCCGACGAGTGCCACGGTACTGGCTGGGTTAGGGGGAATGGCGTTTATCGCTACCCATGAAGTGGTGGTGCTGGATCAGGGGCACCTCGATGGACTGGCGGCAGGGCATGTGTTCCAAATCACCCGCCCAGGCGCTAAGTATATTGGTGAAAAGGGGCAGTACGAGTACAACAAACCGGATAGCCCAATCATGTCTTCCGCCTTGAGTTTATCTCAGTCACAGCAATTACAAGATATCCCGGTCGGGGAAGTGATGGTGATCCGGCCTTACGAGTACTTTAGTCTGGCCGTTGTGACTAAGGCGATGGAGCCATTCAGGGTTGGTACGCAATTGGTTCCACCCTACCAGGGCTAAATAGGCGCTATGTCTTCAGGCACTATGTCTTCACTTACGGATTGGCTCATTCTGGCCTCCACGCCACAGTTGGGCGGTTATCGAATTGGCCGCTTGTTGGAGCGTACCAGCCCATCGGCCTTGCGCGAGTTGTCAGATCGCGAGCAGGCCGAGCTCGGGCTTACCGAGCGTCAGCGCCAGCATATTGCCAGTCCGCCGCAAAAAAGAATTGAACGCTGTCTGGCGTGGCACCAACAGCCAAACCAGCAGATCATTGCCCTCGATTCCCCGCTCTATCCCGCCCTGCTAAAGGAAATACCCTCTCCCCCACCCTTGTTGTTTGTCCGGGGCGAGCCCCGTTGGTTACACGAGCCCCAGTTGGCTATGGTGGGAAGCCGGGCAGCCAGCATTGATGGTTTGGAAGCAGCCTATGAGTTTGCTGCGGCTATGGTAACGGCAGAGTATGTGGTGACCAGTGGTTTGGCTCTGGGGGTTGATGGTCGGGCCCATTATGGTGCACTGAAAAATGGCGGTGCAACAGTGGCAGTATTGGGTTCGGGGCTTGATAAAGTCTACCCCGCCAAGCACCGCGATTTGGCAGCTTCGATTGTCGAGCAAGGTGCGCTGGTTTCTGAGTTTTGGCCGGATGAACCGCCCCGGCCGCAAAATTTTCCCCGTCGTAACCGGGTGATCAGCGGGTTGTCGGTCGGCGTATTAGTGGTTGAGGCTGAAGAAAAGAGCGGATCATTAATTACAGCCCGCTATGCCCTTGAACAAGGGCGGGATGTTTTTGCCATTCCCGGGGCGATCCATAACCCGATGAGCAAAGGCTGTCATGCACTGATAAAAAACGGTGCTAAATTAGTAGAATCTCCGGTCGATATCTTTGAGGACGTTGGGGTGCTTACTGAGTGTGCAAAAAGTAGTCAGTTGGCGCATTATGTCCCACATCCTGAAAATGAAAAATTGCCATTTCCAGCGCTGTTGGCTAACGTAGGCAATGAGGCAACACCCGTAGATGTAGTTGCTGAACGCAGTGGATTACCCGTTCATGAAGTCATGATGCAGTTACTCGAATTGGAGCTGCAAGGAGTGGTCGCTGCCGTACCAGGTGGCTATGTCAGAACGAGGAGGGGCTAGTTATGATGGATATCCTAATGTACCTGTTTGAAACCTATATCCACAGTGATGCGGAGCTCATGGTTGATCAGGATGAACTTTCCGAAGAGTTGCTTCGTGCTGGTTTCCACCAGGAAGATATTTACAAGGCACTGGAGTGGCTTGAAAAGCTAGCGGCTTTGCAAGAAACCGAAGAAACCCCATATATGAACACCAGCTCTGTGACAGCCATGCGTATTTATACAGCGCAGGAAATGTCGCGGATGGATATCTCATGCCGTGGTTTTTTGACCTACCTAGAACAAATTCATGTGCTGGGCGCAGATACCCGTGAAATGGTCATTGACCGGGTGATGGCGCTGGAAACCGCTGATTTTAATCTTGATGATCTCAAATGGATTATCTTGATGGTGCTGTTTAATGCGCCGGGTAACGAAAGTGCTTACAGCCAGATGGAAGAGCTGTTGTATGGCATGGAAGATGGCTATATACACTAAGTCCGTATGGGTGGGGTGTTGTTGAAGATGATTGAGTAGTATGTCTGGAAAAATTGACACCCAGTTATTCAGTGCCCATGAGCATGCCCTCGAGCACGACAATCTGTGCCCGAAGTGCGGCTCGACGCTGGCGATGCGCAATAGCAAGCGTGGTCCTTTCCTTGGTTGCACCCATTACCCTGAGTGCGACTATATTAAACCTTTGGCGCAAAACGATGGCCACATCGTTAAGCACCTAGGTCAACCCTGCCCGGATTGTGGCGAAGAGTTGGTACTTCGCCAGGGGCGCTACGGCATGTTTATTGGCTGTAGTGGCTACCCGCAATGTCACTATATTGAATCGCCAGAGAAAAAAGCCGAATCCACCCATGTTCCTTGCCCTCAGTGCCAGAAAGGTAACTTGGTCGAGCGAAAATCGCGATACGGCAAGGCATTCTATGCTTGTGATCAGTACCCGTCGTGCCGTTTTGCCGTCAATGCCAAGCCGGTGCAGGGATCTTGCCAGGAATGTGGCTTTGGTTTGCTGATTGAGAAGAAATTGGCTAGCGGTACCAAGCTGCAATGCGCTGATCGCCGTTGCCATGCTTATCAGGAACAAGCCCAAGACGAATCCTGAGCCATAGTCGATGGCAGTCAAAAGCCATTTTGCTGATATGACAGATAGATAAAGCAAAGCCAGCATGATGCTGGCTTTGTTGTTTGGACTCTGCTTTTTGGGCTTGGCTCGGTACTTTGGGCGGCCAGCTAGCGTTTGAGGGCTGGGAATGCTGCTGGGTCAAGGTGACCGGCAATGGTTGCCAGTGAGTCATCAAGCTGCTCTTGGGTCTCAGCGCAGACATTGATGTGCCCCATCTTGCGGCCTGGACGCTTTTCTTTGCCGTACCAGTGGATATGGCACTGAGGATGGCTTAGCAAGTCGGTTGGCAGGCGATCTTCTCCGAGGATGTTGATCATTGCCGTCGGGCGAAGCAACGTCGTACTGCCCAGAGGCATCCCGGCGACTGCACGCAGGTGGTTCTCGAACTGACAGGTTTCGGCACCTTGCTGGGTCCAGTGGCCTGAGTTATGGACACGCGGAGCGATTTCGTTGACTAGCAACTTACCATCAACATCAAAGAACTCAATGGCCAGTACACCGACATAGTCCATCGATTCGGCGAGTGAGCGGAACATGGCTTCGGCTTGATTCTGCAGTGCTTCATTGCCTGTCAGTGCAACCGATAGGCTCAGCACTCCGTCAGTGTGGGTGTTTTCTGCCAGTGGGTAGACTGCGATATCGCCGTTTTTGCCACGGGCACCAACCAGTGAAACCTCGCGGTCAAACGGAACAAACTCTTCGGCTACGATGGCCTGGTTATCGGTCTGAGCCATGAATTCTGCCATTTCTGGCCAGATCTTGTCGGCATCTTCACGTTGTTTCAGGCGCCACTGGCCTTTGCCATCATAACCACCTAAAGCGCTTTTCAGTACCATCGGTAGGCCAACGGTGTCTATTGCGGCATCTAAGTCTTCACGGCTGTTGATCAAATGGTATTTGGCATTGGCCACTCCGGCGCTGTCGAGCAATGCTTTTTCCAGGCGGCGATCGCCACCTGCTTTGATCGCGTCGGTGGTCGGCAGGAACTTCCCGCTCTGCTCGCAGATATCGAGAATTTCATGGGGGATATGCTCGAATTCTGCGGTGATCACATCGGAATAGGTAATGGCGGTATTGAGCCCTTTGAGCATGACCTGCTGGGTCAAAGGATGAACCACATTGCCCGTACCGACATCATAAGCAAAGACTTCAATGTTAAGTGGTGCACCGGCCAGCGACATCATTCGGGCAAGCTGCCCGGCACCAAGTACCAGTACTTTCATTATGCTTCCTCGGCCGGATTCGGGTTGGCCAGAACAGTGTCAGTTTGCTCTTTACGGAAAGCATCGATCGCGGCCATGACAGTGCTGTCTTGAGTCCCGATGATCTGTGCGGCTAGCAGGCCGGCATTGGCTGCACCTGCATCACCAATTGCCAAGGTACCTACAGCAACACCTTTTGGCATCTGGACGATAGAAAGTAGCGAGTCCATGCCTTTTAGGGCGCGGGACTGAACCGGTACCCCAAGGACTGGCAGGCTAGTGAAGGCCGCGGTCATACCTGGTAGGTGAGCAGCGCCACCGGCACCGGCAATAATCACCTTGATACCACGCGCTTGTGCTTGCTCTGCATACTCAGCCAATAGGTGCGGAGTACGGTGGGCAGACACAACCTTGGTTTCATAAGCAATGTTGAAGCGGTCCAGCATTTCAGCAGCATGCTGCATGGTTGGCCAATCTGACTTTGAGCCCATGATGATCCCAACTTTCATCCCGATCTCCTTTGGGGTAACTAAACTGTGAGGTATTAATGCATGTGCCGCGCATTATACGAGTATTTTTTGTGAAGGAAAACGTTTGCGTCAGGTAAATTGCAACAATGATTAACGAGCATGGAGTTGTTAGTAAGGAGTCGGTAAGATAGGTAAACAGAACGTTAAAACTGACGTCAGTAAATTCAAAGAGGTACCTGTGGAGAACCTGAACCAAGTGGTTGCAGCCCTGCAGCAGCAGGACGTTATTGCCTACCCTACCGAGGCCGTGTTTGGCGTGGGGTGTGATCCCGATAGTGAAATCGCTGTAAATAAACTTTTGGCGCTCAAGCAGCGTCCGGTCGAAAAAGGATTGATCCTGATTGCTGCCAACTATGAGCAGCTGGCTCCCTACGTGGATGACAGCGTTCTGAGCGAAGAACAGAAAGCCCGTATTTTTGCCTCTTGGCCTGGCCCGGTGACCTGGGTGATGCCAACCAAGCCGGGAGTACCACGCTTCTTGACTGGGCAGTTCGATACTATCGCAGTTCGGGTGACTGACCATCCTTTGGTCCAACAGCTCTGCCTTGCTTTTGGTAAACCGCTAACATCAACCAGTGCCAACCTCACAGGCCAAGAGCCTGGCCGCAGTGTGGCTGAGGTCGAAGCGCAGTTGGGTTCTCAGCTATCGGCGATTTTACAGGGTGAGACCGGAGGGCGGGATAACCCTTCAGAAATCCGAGATGCCATTACCGGTAATATTTTCCGCCAAGGATAGGATACAGAGCATGCAGCAAGTGAATAAAGAAGCCGTTAAAGCCTTTTTGTTGGATCTGCAAGACAGGATCTGCAACGCCGTTGCCGAGCAGGATGGCCAAGCCAACTTCGAGCAGGATGAATGGCAGCGTGAACAAGGTGGTGGTGGCCGCAGTCGCGTACTCCGTGAAGGGCGCATCTTCGAGCAGGCTGGCGTTAACTTCTCCCATGTGTTCGGTACGAAGATGCCGGCATCGGCGACCGCGCACCGTCCTGAGCTTGCCGGACGTAGTTTCGAGGCGATGGGAGTTTCGTTGGTGCTCCACCCGCGCAACCCGTATGTCCCGACCTCTCACGCCAATGTCCGTTTCTTCATTGCCGAGAAAGAGGGAGAAGAGCCGGTATGGTGGTTTGGTGGCGGTTTCGATTTGACGCCGTTCTATCCGTTCGAAGCGGATTGCCAGCATTGGCACGATACGGCCAAGGCGCTTTGCCAGCCATTTGGCGAGTCAGTTTATGACGAGCACAAGGCGTGGTGTGACAAGTATTTCTTCCTGCCTCACCGTAACGAGACCCGTGGGGTCGGCGGCTTGTTCTTTGATGATCTCAATGAATGGGGTTTCGAAAAGAGCTTTGCCTACATGCAGGCTGTGGGTAATGGTTACCTAGATGCCTACTTGCCGATTGTCGAGAAGCGCTACCCTACCCCTTATGGCGAGCGTGAGCGCCAGTTCCAGCTTTATCGTCGTGGTCGTTATGTTGAGTTTAACCTGGTATATGACCGTGGCACCTTGTTTGGCCTGCAAAGCGGCGGCCGCACTGAATCTATCCTGATGTCGATGCCTCCCCTTGCCCGCTGGGAATACAGTTACTCCCCAGAGCCGGGTTCGCCGGAAGCCGAGCTTTATGACAGTTACCTCAAGCCGCGTAGCTGGTAAGAGTCTAAAGGATTTGAGTCATTGAATCTGCAATGATAGGGTCAGTAGCAATACTGGCCCTTTTTATTGGTTTGATAACATGGAACCCCGGCATATGGATAAGTATGTTGTTTTTGGCAACCCGATTGCCCAGAGTAAATCCCCTTTTATTCACACGCTCTTTGCCCGCCAGACAGGACAGGACATGCGCTATGACGCCCAACTTGCTCCAGTCGATGGTTTCAAAGAAGCGGCGGAGGCGTTTTTTGCTGCTGGTGGCCGCGGTTGTAATGTCACTATGCCATTTAAAGAAGACGCATTTGCCTACGCCAACCAGTTGACCGAGCGGGCTCGGCTTGCTGGTGCCGTCAATACTCTTAAGAAACTCGACGACGGTGTGATCCTTGGTGATAACACTGACGGAGAAGGGTTGGTGCAGGATCTGCTGCAACACAGTACCTTGCTTGAAGGCCAAAGAGTGTTATTGATCGGTGCGGGAGGTGCTGCCCGTGGTGTGGTACTACCGCTATTGGCTCAAGGTGTTAGCGCTTTGACGATTGCAAACCGGACGGTAGAAAAAGCAGAGGCGTTAGTTGAGCTATTTTCTTCGCATGGGCCGGTTGAGGCGTCGACCTTGTCCGAGCTGGATGGGAAAGAATATGATGTGATCATTAACTCGACCTCAGCCAGCTTAAGTGGTGAGCTACCGGGTATTCCACCGAGTTTGATCCGTCCCGAAGTGACCTGCTATGACATGGTATACGGGGCTGAGCCGACCACCTTCAATGTCTGGGCCAAAGAGTTTGGTGCCAGAGTGACATTGGATGGTTTGGGTATGCTGGTTGGCCAGGCTGCTGAGAGTTTCATGTTGTGGCGGGGCCTTCGACCTGGAGCTAAACAGGTCCAGCGCGAGCTTCGTCGTACCCTACAGAAATAAAGAAGACAATGAACCAAGATATTCTATTTGCTGATCTACAGACCTGGGACAGTGAACGCCAGGCGGTTAACTTTCCTGCCCAACAAGGTGGTGCGTTGATCCATTGTTGGGTTAGCCTGGCATGGCTGGAGAAAAAGTGTGGCCAAGCACTGGTTGATGAGGCCGCTGTACTCAGTGCTTTTGCTCAGTGCCGTTTTGATTTGGAAGATATCGCCGAAACCATGATTGAAGATGAAGAATTCAATCATGCTGGCGATATCGAAATTTACTAAGCCCTACCCTTCTGCTAGGTATTCGTTTTTCAGCCTGACATAATTATCGGCTGAACCAGGCAAAAAAGCGCGCTCTTTATCGGATAATGGGCGTGCTTGTTTGGCTGGGCTACCTACATAAAGAAAGCCACTTCTAAGTACCTTGCCCGGTGGGACTAAACTTCCGGCGCCGATAATCACGTCATCTTCAACAATTGCCCCGTCTAAGACGATCGCCCCCATCCCCACCAAAACCCGGTTACCAATTTGACAGCCATGCAGCATCGCCTTATGGCCAATGGTTACATCATCCCCGATAAGTAGTGGGTGGCCTTGCGGGTTGTCACTGCTGGTTCGGGTGACATGGAGAACGGTACCATCCTGGACATTGCTCCTTGCACCGACCTTTATATAGTTAACATCACCACGGGCAGCAACCAAAGGCCAAATGCTGGCATCTTCCCCTAGGGTAATATCACCGACCAGTACAGCAGATGGGTCAACATAGGTACTGGAAGCGATTGTCGGATATGTTCCTTTATAAGGACGTATAGATGAAACCATAGTGTTGAGCCTTAAAAAATTAAGTTTATAGCGTTAGATTAGCCTTGCTGTAGTGCAAATAATATCGAAAAATCCCGCTTTTGTTTGAATAGTGCACAGTCGAGCCTAAAAGATGAATTTTTTTTGAAATTGCCCTTGCTAACGTGATCGAACTCTCTATAATGCCA